>CANRJN010000076.1 GCA_947630945.1 uncultured Bacilli bacterium
TTTGATTAGCATATTTTAAGCACATACTTCTTTGATTTACTATTGAATCACTATCATCATTTTTATTTATCTTATCTTTATCTTCATCAGATAATCTACAATATACACCTACCTTTTCTATCATAGCCATTCCTCCAATACTACTTGGAAATAACTATTTGTGATAAGAAATTCTTGTATATTATATATCATTATCAGGATTCTTTTAATAATAACTCCTCGTTTTCTAAATTCATAATGACATTTAGCAATTTCAAATTAAATATTTTCTTAAATTCATCTTTTGTAACATTATCTTTTGTCTTAAATTTATATTTTACATTATATACTACCTCCATTTTCCTACTCCCCTTTTCCCGTATTCTATAAAATTATTCCTCCAATCATAAAACTTGAATTCTTTAGTTAATTTTAAACTTTGTTAATAGTTAATCCATCTAACCTTCTTCGTGTTGTAAAAAAATTTTATTACAAATTTTAATTTAGACAAAAATTTAGTTACAGTAATTTTAGGTAAGTTATATGTAGTTATTTATACATCATTTTCAATTTTGGATAATTTCTTATCATTAAATACTATTCGTGAAGTTTTAATATAATCACCAATAAACTTTAAAATAATTATTTGTCTAACATATACTTTTCTTTTTAATTTTATAAATAAAAAAATACCGATTTTCTATAAAATTTAATCAGTATTTTATTTTTGTTTATTTTCCTTTATGAGATTTGCTAACAACCTTTGTCATCCTTTTTGCCTGTTTTCGTGATCCAATTTGTTTAGACTGCAATCCGATAACATCTTTAGACTCTAAAATTGTACCTATATATTTTACATTTTTAGAAATCAGTCTTGATACTTCCTGTTGTGTAATATTAAACTTATTTGCTATTTCTTGTTGCGTATAAACTTTATCATTATAAAATCCAAAATAACGCATTATAATTTCTCTATCACGTTCTGGTAAATCCATAACAACTTCTCTAACAATTTTGTGAAGTTCTTTATTTTCATAATTTTCAACTATTGAAACATCGTCACTTATCGTTTCTGATAACCTTATTTCTCTTCCATCACTATTTTCAAAAATTATTCTATCCAAACTATCAACATTTTTTTCTTTTTTAATTTGTCTCAAAAATTTTAAAATTATATTATCTATACATTTAGTAGCGTAATAAGAAAACTTACTATTATTAGATAAATCATATGTATTTATTGCATTGATTAATCCTTCTGTACCAATGGCAACTAAATCTTCTTTACTATAATTTACATTTTTAAACCTTGAATTTACTTCATATATAACTAACCTAATATTATGCTCAACAAGTTTATCATAAGCTTCTTTTGAACCTTCCCTTATTAATTTTAATAAATGATATAATTCTTCATTAGGTAATGGTTGGGGTAAATCATCGGTAACAGTGGTAAATATTTTATTACTATCCATATTTATTATACCTTAATTTTTATTTGGTTTTGTCGTTCTTGGTCTTAAGGTTAATACTGGATTTATTGGAGTCTTTTCTTGTCTATTTTGGTAAAATTTTTTATTTTTTCTTATTTCTTCAAAAATTCTTTTAGTTTCTTTTGTCTTATTTTGACTTGTTTCAACTGATTTAAGGAACAAATCACCTTTGTGATAATTACCTTGTGTATAAAAACATTTTGCATAAATTAAATTGACAATATCTATTTTTTCTGGTGCTAACCCTAATTGTTTACATGCACTTTCAACATCTAAACCTGATTCTATTATATAAGAGTTAATTTCAGTAAAATTATCTATTCCATAACAATCACTTACATCACTATAATCAAAATCTTTTATGGTCATTTTAAATTGTGGTTTTTCTTCTTCAGAAGATATATTTCCTTTTAGTCTATCTATCATGTCGCTAAAATCAAAGTTTAAATTTTCTTTCTTAGTCAAAGCATTTGCTATTATTAAATAATCAATTGCTAATGTTTTTTGGGATTTTCTCAGATAAGATATTCCCAGTTGAAAATAAATTATTGATCTAGGTTTAGCAAATATCTGCAATAATTGTAAACTACTTTCTATACATTCATCGTAGTCTCCATCCTTATATGCTTTGTTGGCTGTATGTAAAATATTTGATACATCCACATATTCAGATTTTGGCTTATATCTCAATACAATACGTTTCTTATTATCATCATCTATTACAAACGCTACTACATCTTCATAATCTTTTACCATTTCAATTATTCTGCTTATTCTCTCGTTATCCATTGGCTTTAATAAAATTACACCTTTGTTATTAAGTAATTCTTCATATTTTGAATCAATAAAATCTTTTTCTGCTTTTATCTGTTCTTTTATCATTTTATCTTTTTTATCAACATCAGTTTTTTGCTCAACTTTTAAATCATCATAGTTTGATTTATTAGTGACATTTGTTGGTTTATAATCTTTTCTTTCATCTATTTCTACATTTACAGAATCTAAGTTTTTACTATTCTTTTCGGAATCTAGCATTTTCTGTGATGACTCCAATATTTGATATAATCCATCTGTAACAATGCGTTCTGATGATAATTCATTTCCCTTAGAAATAATATCTAAATATATTCTTGCAATTTCAAAATTATTGTTAGATAAATTAATGTAAAACTCTTGAATATATGAAGAGATATCAAAGGAATAATTTTTTCTACTAATTAAAGCTAAATTTGTCATTGGCTTAGTAAAAGCCTTATCATTTTCTAATATACTAACCTTAATAAGATCTATAATTAAAAATTCATAATCAAGTTTGTTGGTACTAGCAAGATAATTTTTTAAAGTTTTAAATGTATTATCTAAATCATTATTCATTAAAAATCTAAAAATATCTGCAAATGTTGAAGAAGAGGATACAGGAGCATCTGATGTTTTGACTATTGGTTGAGATTGAATTTGTTTAGACTCAATAATTTCCTGTTCTTGTGATTTAGAGGAATTCTCTTTTAATGTTTTACACATACTAACAATTTCGTTAAGTAATAAATATATTATATTTATATCTTTTTTATATTTTTTTTTCTGATTTCTTATATCTACCAATTTCAAAGCTAATTCAAAATTATTACCATTAATAGCCGTAAATATATTATTTGTATTGTATATTTGTATTCTAGGAATACTTTTAGAATTAATAATATCTAATAATTTTTTTGTTAATATAAATGTAAATTTATCAGAATCATTTAGATAATGTGAGTTCATCTTTTTATTATAAAAATCAATTATTTTATCGTATTTTTTCTGTTTTATCAAATCAATTACCATCTCTTTGTTCTTTAATTGTTCTTCGACAGCTTGATTAAGCAATGTTTTAATAGTTATATCTTGAACACTAAAACTGCCTTTTTCCTCAATTGATTTATTTAACTCTTTAATAGCTAAAATAAATTTTTGATTAAAAGCAAATAATCTTATCCTGTTTTGCGAACTAACACTATCATATCTCTTATCCCAAAAGTCCACTCTAATATCATTGAGACTTAAATGTTTAGCGCGTTCTCTATAATTTTCCGGAAGTGTTGTAATCATACTCAATAAGTATAAATAAAACTTACTATCAGTATTATAAAACTCATTTTCATTATTATAGAAAATGTCAAAATATTCAAAAGCTTTTTCATAATTTTTATTTTGAATACATCTCAAAAATAATTGAAAGCTAACTCCTTTATGTGTTGGATCCATCTCAAAACATTTTTCAAAACAAAGAGTTGCTTTATCATATTCTTTTTGTGCAATCAATTTCTTACCATAATAAAATAATTTTTCAACTGATTTTAAAGAATATAATCCCCTTTTAACTCTAATAATAATTCCTTGTTCTATTAAATCATTTAAATCTTTAGAATTAAATTTAAAACTATTTAATTCTTTGGTTGTTAATTCATTTCCAATTAATACATCCTCATATAATTTAGATAAATTATCCTCTGTAATCATTTGCTCATACCTCCATATAATCTTTAAATACCAGTATATCTAACGAAAGAAATATTAAAACTAATTTGATATCCGAAATTTTAATTATATAGATTTTTTAAATCAAAAATTCCACTTAAATTAATTTATTTAAAGATTAAATTATACATTTTTGAATTTTATTCTATCACTTTTCTTTCTTTTAGTAAATAACTTTTATTAATCCTTTTAATTATTATTGTAGAATCTATTATTACTATGTCAGCTTGATAATTTTTTTAATTTCAACCTTTATTTTTTTGTTATATACTTGATTCCATTTCAATTTCTTTTTCTATATTAATTAAAACTCTTCACTTAATAGAAAATCAATTAAATTTAAATGAATAATACCATCACGAGATAAATCTATTTTATCAAGAGAAATAATATATTTTGGATAATTATCTTCAATATACTTATATGCTCCAAACTCTCTTTCAATGGTATTATCATTACCTGCCATTTCATAAGTTACCTGAATATATTTAATATTTCCATCTTTCTTTGCTATAAAATCTACTTCACCATTTTTAGTCTTACCTATATATACTTCATAGTTTCTATTTATTAATTCATTATAAACAATATTTTCTAAAACAACATAACTTTTAAATTCTGGATTATTATTTTTAATTTGAGCAATTCCTAAATCAGTTGCATAATACTTATTTAATGTTTTTAATACACTTTTACCAGCAATATCATATCTATATACCTTTTTAAGTATTAATGCCTTACACAAAGCTCCTATATAATTATAAAGTGTTTCGTTAGATATTTTCTTATTTTGTTTATCTAAATATTTTATAATATTATCAGCAGAAAATTCACGTCCAGCAGTTTCAATTAAATATTGTAAAATCATATCAAATAAAACTGTATCTTTTAAATTTAATCTTTTTACAACATCTCTTAAAATAATAGAATCATATACACTATGAAGATAATTTTTTATATCTATTTCATTTGTAAATTCACATCTATTTGGAAGCCCACCCCATTTAGCATAGTCCCAAAAAGTATTTAAGTCATTTCCATCTTTTTTGGTTAAAGATACATATTCTTTATAAGATAGAGGATTAATATTAAATAAAACATATCTGCCAGATAAGACTGATGATAATTCATCTGATAACATTTTACTATTAGATCCAGTTAAAAATATACTTATATTTTCTATCTGAGCACGTAGTGAATTAACAACTTTTTCAAAATTGTCTACATTCTGAATTTCATCCAAAAACAAATAATAAATATTATCATCCTTAATTTTATCTTTTATATATTTATTTAATTTTTTATAATCTAATAGCTCTTCAAATTCAATAAATTCAAAATTAATAAATATTATATGTTCTTCATCTATTTTCCTTTTTTCTTTTAATTCTTCTATTATTTGATTTAAAATAACTGATTTTCCACATCTTCTTATACCAACTAATATTTTAATTAAATTTGAATCATAAAATCCTCTTATTTTAGATAAGTAATCCTCTCTTAAAAGCATATATATCACCTCTGATTGCATTATATATCATTTCTATATTTTTGTAAAGTTATTACTATCAACCGTAATAACTTTTTAATTTCAAAAAATTATTACACCATTATTATAATGTACTAAAATCTAAAATATATTTTTTTTATCTTCTAGTATTAAATTAGTTAATAAATAATCACCTTGCTTAGTGTAACTAATATTCATAACATTTCTCCATTTTTTATTATTTTTAAGCTTTAACCGTTGTACCTAATATTTGCTATACATTGACCATCGCCACCTACTATCGGTTTCCTGAATTCAGGAAAGTGATCATTAACATTATTATTACTAGTTTTACAAGCAATCATTGCACGTTTAATAACTTTATAAAAGTTTTCCCATTTACTAAAATATAGTAATGGCATTAATTATCGGACTTCCAGTATTCATTTCCATAATAATCAATTTCTCATATTTTGGATTTAACCGATACCTCCATGACCAGGGTCAATAGTAATAACTTTACCAAATAAAGGTAAATAGTGTTGTTGTCTTTTTGCATCGACTACTTGAATAAATAAAATTGAAAGAAAAAAAATAAGAAAAACTTGTAATTTATATTTAGGCATATTCATCACCTTATAATAAATATATGCAATGTTTTTCTACATATTTCAGTTATTATTATTAAAAAAAACTAAGTTCAATTTTGAACTTAGTCAGAATGTAGACAAACCCCTAGAATTTTTCTAGAGGTTTTCTTATGCAAATTTAAAAATTGGAAATTTGAGAATT
>CANRJN010000077.1 GCA_947630945.1 uncultured Bacilli bacterium
TATCAAGCAATATTTCAACTTTATACTAATGCAGAAATTGAAAAAGAGAAGAAAGCTTATGAAAAATTAATAGCAAAAAATAAAGAAGAAATTTCTAAAAATTAATCTTCTTTTAAAAAATCATCTAGTGTTTTATCAAGAATTATACATAATTTTAATAATTGTTCTAAAGGGATTCTTTTCAGTTTATCATTATCGCTTTCATATCTTTTATAATGATTATGATTATAACCTAACAAGGCAGCAATATTTTCAGTTGAATAGGGATTAAGTTTACTTAAATTACAGAGTTTAAATTCATTATATTTTTCTAGTCTATATTTTTTAATATTCTTACAAATGGTTTCAAACTTATGACTAATATTATCTTTTGATATATCTTTTTGCAATTGTTGATATGAAGCCATAAGAAATCACCTTCTTATATTATTATTGCATGATATCGAACAAAAAATAGCCACTTTTCAGCACAAAGTAGTTTAAGTATTAATAAAAGCATGCTATAATAAACTAGAAATTGTATATGTGAAAGTTGGGTTTAATAATGGCGAGTAGAATATTGGATGTTTATATAGAAGAAATTAAAAATTATATTAAAAATCCGAAATCTAAAAAAGAAATAGTCTATGAATACAATTATAGCTTATTAGGTATAGATAATAAGTTGGATAGATATGCAAAATATAAATTAATGCAAAAATTATTAAATGATTATTTAATGGAAATTAAAGATTTATTTTTTAAAAAAAATATTAAAACAATAAAAACAAATTATGAAGATTATTTTAAACATTTTGTATTTAGCTCTGATGAAATTCATGAAGAAGAAAAACAAAAAATCAAAAAAGCAAGTGATTTACTTGTTTATCAATTATATGCTAAAACAATAGGAGTGAATAGTAGAAAGATAACTTTTCCAATAGATATTGTTAATGTAATTGAATTAATGATTCCAACATATATAAAAAATCAATATTTAATGGATGTAATTATATGTGTAATTGTGAATTTGGCAATAATTTATAATAATTTAAAATAATTAATAGAATGGTGTTAAATGTAAAATATACCAGACTCTCTTTAGGGCAGTAGGCCCTCACTTATTTTACATTTAGGGTTAGAGGTGGGAAAGAATAAGGGTTTATATTTTACTAAATTGAAAAACTTTTCTTTTACTCGAATTAGTAATTTATTACACGCAAACCCTTATTCTTTAAAATTTTATTTATATTATTTTTAAATTATTAAAAGTATGATAAACTAAACATAGAAATTATGGAGGTAAATATGTTATTTAAAAAGCAAAAAACAAACGAAATTAATGCAATGCACTATGAAGGATTAGAAGGTTTTAATCAAGATTACCCATGTGTTATAAAAATAAATGATGATTGTTTTGAATTTAAAAAAATCAAACCTGAAATGACAGTTACTTTACCAAAAAATAAAATTGTTAAGATAGATTCTTTAAATGAAAATGAATTTATGAAAAAGTATCACAATACAGTTGGTACTAATAAGTATAAATATTATTTAATAATAACTTATGGAAGTGAAGGAAAACAACAACAGATTATTTTTTGGGCAACTTCAAAAGAAGCTATTAAATTTGATAATTTAAAATATCAGTACAATGGAAATATGAAAGATTACACTTTATAATTGCAAATATTTTAGTTAAAAAGCAAAGTAATTAAAATTTGTATATATTATAATCAGATATTGACTTTAATATAAAAATATATTAAAATAACTAACTAATCGGGGGATATGTATGCGTACAGATAATATTCAATTAAATTTATATCGCACATTTATATTTGTTGCTAAAGATAAGAATTTGACTGCTACTGCTGAAAAAATGAATTGTGACCAATCAAATATTTCTAAACAATTAAAACAACTTGAATCTGAATTTGGTAAAAAGCTTTATATTAAATCTAAAAAAGGTATAGAACTTACAGAAGTGGGCCAGAAGTTGTATGAAGATTTAAATAAAGGATATAATATGTTTTTACTAGCTGAAAAACATTTTAATGAATTAGATGGTATAGAGAATGGTAAATTATCCATTGGTATAAAATCAGATATAAAAAAGTATTATTTTGATAGCGTTTTTGAAGTTTTTAAAGGTAAGTATCCCAATTTAACTATTAAATTTTTAGACTTAGAGTCTAATGAAATTTATAAGAGATTAGAAAATTATAACATTGATCTTATGATAGATTATTTCAACGAAATTACTACGTTTAATAATATAGAACTTTTTGCGGATGAATTATGTTATGCGTTTAAGAAAGATTTTGATTTAAACGCAGCTATGTCTTTAATTTTACCAATAAAAGAAAATAAAATAAGATCGGTAATAGATCATTATTTAACTAAAAATAATATAAACTATAAATTAAAATATGAATTATCAAATTTTTCTGATATAGTAGATTACATAAAAAAAGGGTATGGTATATCAATTATACCTAAAAAAATAGCAATTGTTAATAATTTAGAAATTTTACCACTTAAGGAAAAATTATTGTTTAATGTTAAAGTTTTATTTGATAAAGATAATTTAAGTGGTTCAGCAAAAGAATTATTAGAAATGCTATAATAAAATAAAAAGGAGGTTATCACATAATTGAATAGTTTTGCTGTAACCTCTTTAATTTTGCTATTCTATATAGTAGTATTAAAAATTTTATATTATTTTTAATTAAGTATTGTTTCTTTTATTAAAAAAGTGAATTTTATATTTTCTGGATAATGGGTACTATTATTTTATTATAATCTTTAAGTTTTATCAAAAATTTAAGATTTCTCTAAGCAAAATATGCTGAGGTAGAATTAAATTATGAATTTTTTTCTTTTTTTGGGGAAAAATTTACCTTTAACATTTTCAATTTTATGCTGTATTATAATCACTAGTAGGTGATTATATGTCTGATGTAATTGATATGCACGCAAGTTGGCTAGCAGTTAGTTCAATAGTTGGGTGTTATAATCGTTGTCAATATTGCTTTTTGCAATCATGTGGTAAAAATAATGTGAAACCTGAAGTTTTATGTACTCCAAAGGAAGCAATTGGTCAACTTTTAAATTATAAATATTATAATGAGAATATTCCAGTTTGTTTGCTTCCAGAAACAGATCCTTTTTTAAATGAATCTAATACTTTATATGTTGATAGTCTATTAGATGAAATTATAAAAAGAAATTTAAAAAATACCATTGTACTTGTTACTAAATGTTATATACCAGAGTTTATTCTTGAAAAATTAAAAGTTATTCAAAATTTAGGTACAAATGTAGTCGTTTATTTAAGCTATTCTGGATTAGAAGAACTTGAACCTAATGTTAATCATGAAAGCATTAGAAAGAATTTTAAAAATTTATCATTATATGGGATACCAATGATTCATTATTTTAGACCATTAATTCCTCAAAATTCAAATAGAATAGATGGAGTATTAAATTTTGTAAGTGAATATACTGATACTTCTACTATTACAGGTATGAAGTTAATTCCTAATTTTGTTGATAAAATAAGTTTTTGGCCTGAATTAAAAGAAAATAAAGATAAAGCATTAAAGGCAGAAAGTGTTTATCCAAAAGAAGCTTGGGATTATTTTCATGGTGGCAATTATAACCGAAATCAAAATATATATCACACGAATATTTGTGCTTTATGTTCTAAACTTTATCAACCATCATTTTATTATGGAAGTGAAGAATGTTTAAATCTTAATATATGTTCTAAAGAACAAAGAAAATTATGTGATGAACAAAGAAAGCTTCTATCATATAAACAAGTAATCAATAATTGCAAGGAAATATTGATAAATCTTGGTTATGATTTAACAAATGTTAATTTTGAATTTAGTCAAAATGGTTTAAACATAATTAATTTAGATTTAGAAATTAAAGATTTAGCATATTTAAGTTATATGTTAAATGTTAGGGTTTATGTTACAACAAATAGAGTTAGTGAATATACTTATAATTCAATGTCAAATGGTGCAAAACCTTTAGTTTTAGGGGAAAAATAAAATGAATAATTATGAGGAATTTTTGCTAAATAACTATGATAAAGCAATTAAATTAAGTAATAGATTTAAAAAGACAAGACTTCTTGTATGGACACCACTTGATGTTTTAAATGAGCTTGCAATTCAAATAGGCCATGTATTTAACATTGATAATAAAGATTATAGCGAAGAAGGAAGAAATATAAATAATTTAGGGGATGAACTTTCTGATGTGTTACTACAACTAATCGCCTTATCTCAATTATTAAATATTAATTTAAAAGAATATAATTCTAGCGATGTTGTTAATTCTTATAACATTAATGATATTGTAGTTTTATTTGGACAAGTAACAGAAGCTATCATGGAAATAAGCAATAAAAGATTTTATAAAGGAAGAAAAGGCTATAAAAATCATGAAAGTTTTATTAAAAGTATAATTGTAAGGCTTTTTTCAATAGTTTTAAATTATGCTAGTAAATACAATATAGATATGGATAAAGAATTTAACGATATGTATATTGATGCTAGTAAATTTTTAGATAATTTTCAAAATAAAAATTTATCAAAAGAAGAATATGTTGATATATATAACAAAGATGAAGAATATTTAGGAATTTTAAATAGATTAATGTTAAATAAATCAAATTATTATGCTAAAACTGTTAATTGCTTATTTTTAAATCCTAAAAAGAAAACAGTTTATTTGCAAGTAAAAAATCATAAGCATAATAATGTGTTTAATCATGATAGTTGCGAATTGACATTCGGAGGACATTTAATTGCCAATGAATCTGTTTCATCTTGTCTTGCAAGAGAATCAAAAGAGGAAACAGGTATAAATTTAAATAAAAATAAATTATTATTTATAAATAAAAGACGTAAAACTTTAACTTTAAATAAAGATTATAAAATTAATGAATTTCAATATTTTTATATTTATAGTGATTTAATTAATTTAGAAAATCTAAAACCAGATAATAAAGAATCAATGTTTTTTATTGAAATAAAAATTTCAAGATTAATGGCCTTTATTAAAAATCCACAAAAAAGTATTACAGGAGTTATTTATAAAAATAAAAGAAAATATAAAAGAAAATTAACATTAAATAACTTTAATAAAAAATTCTTTATTGATGATTATATAGTTTATTCTTTGCTAAGTAAAGCAAAAGATAATTCGATTAACTCATTTGAATTCTTGAAATATAAAATTAAAATAAATAAGCTATTGAGGGTATATAATAAACTAACTATGTATGATAAAAAATATGAAGAATACTTTACCATTAACATTGACGATTTAGATATCCAAACTAAAGATGTAAAGGAAATTATTAATGATGATTTTATGTATTGTTTAACTTTAACAGAGGAATTTAAAAGATACTCTCTTAATGCATTTATATCAAAAAAAGATAAAATATTAGCTAGAAATTTATTTTATAAGGATTTTTCTAATTATGATAGTTGTAAAAGATATTTTTATGAAATACAAAAATATATAAGCAATAACACTAATGAAGCTATATTAAAAACAGCTATAAGAAAAATTAAACATTAGAATAATTCCAGTAATTTTCCAGTAAAATTCCAGAATTATTCCAGTAAATTTACATTAAATTGCCATTGCTTTTCCAGTTCATGTGTGCTATTATTGGTACAATAAGAGAATTTTCTCAAGTAGGAGAGATTCTTTTTTTTAATTGTATTATGAATTTTTTTCATTATTTTTTGAAAATTTTTCATGATACCGCTTGACATTGTTATTCCGTTGTTTTAATATAAATAGCAATGTAAAGCGAGCAATAATTGATACAGGAGGGTTTTATGTTAATAAGAGTTTTGTCAAAAACTGAGATGGCTAAATATAGTACTAGATTAGTTACTAAAAAAGTCAATGATTTAATTGAAGCGTATAATGATGTGTTACTTGCTATTGATGATTTTGATATTAAGTTAAGTTTTGGTGAACGTGATGAAAC
>CANRJN010000078.1 GCA_947630945.1 uncultured Bacilli bacterium
TTGTATCATTATAATAAATGTAGGAAAACCAACATTTATTTTTACCATTTTCCTACATTTTATTTTACCATTTACACAATAGTCAATCGAATGTGGCAATTTACTTTAAAATTGTTATACTTTAATTCTCAAAAATTAGAAATTTTTCTAAACTAACATAAACTTTTCTAAATATTAGTAGAACTTAATTAAACTAATATAAACTAAAACATACAAAAATGGAGCCTTTCGGCTCCTTCAGGGGGCGGTTAGTATTCACGCACTTCTAAGTTTATTTAAATACTTTTACCTTTATTTTATATCTCTTAAAATTAGTTTTTTAAAATAATTATTGGGGTAAGTTTAAAATTTTGGTAGTTGAAAAGGTAGTTGAGAATTAATCTTAACTATCTTTTTTATGACAGGATGACAATAGTAGTGAGAGTGTCGCAAACAAATGTCATATTGTCATTTTATATGTCTAAGTTAATTTTATCTAACATATTGTAGCAGACACTATTATCATATTTTTCAGAATAAAATTTTACTTTATCTACTAATTCTGTATAAAACAATTTGTCTTCAATATTCTCATAATAAAATATATACAAAACAACCCTAACAACAATCTCGATATATGTGAAGTATAAAAACTTTGTAGACATAATATTATCAATAATTTCTAATACTGATTCTTGACACTCTTTATTTAAAAATGAATATAAAACCATTTTTAAAAAAGGCAATTCACCAATACAATATAAATAATTACATTTAGATAAAGTCTTAACTATATTAATGTATTCTTCTGCGTTTAAACATAACATCTCTACTATTGTTAAAAAATTAGTACTATTAACAATTTGATTATTAAATGAATATGCAACTTTTTTTAAAAGTAGATCTTCTGATACTAGTGTACAATTCTTTTCTACTGAATAACTCAAAGTATCAATCTGACAACTTTCTAAATTTTTCTTATCTAATGACGATTCATAGTTAATTACATTAAATGAAGATGCAGTATTTAATATATTTCTCCAAAATTCTTGTAGTGGCTTATAGTCATCTTCAGATAATTCTTGTTTTCTTAATTCATTATTTTCATCTACAAAAACAGTTAATGTATCTTTTTTATTATTTAAATAGTAATTAAATGTTTTTGTTATGGTATTAATAGTAGATTGTGTAATAAAAATGTTTTTGCTAATTTTACTTATCCTATTTAGCAAATCAAATTGTTCTAACATTACCAAACTAGTAATATCTATAATAAATTCATCTCCATTTATTGTATTAATTTTACCAGCGTACAATTTTCCATCTTTATTTACAAACAATAAATTTAGAAGAATATCCCTGTAAGTTTTGTCCTCATTATTGACAAAAAAGGATAAAGGTAGTCCATGTCCACCACTTTTTTCTAAATCATATGTATCAAAGTATTTATCGTTATTTTTTTTATGCTCTATTAAAAATTCTCTTATTCCTTTTAATGGATCGTCTTTATCATCACTTGTAATAGTTTTAAAATACATACCATTATTTATTTTAGGGAATATTAATTTTAAAAAATAGTCATATTTATGAACAATGCTTTTAATTTCGTAAACTTCTCCGTTATAAATTATTTTATCACCAACATTTTTTCCTAATATATTTATTTCAAAAGCTTTATCTCGATTGAATTTAACTCCATGAAAACTAATAATATTGAATTTATTTGAAATATTTTTATCCAAAGCAATCATTAAACTTTTTTTTGAATTAGTTAATTCTACAACGCATTCATTAGTAACACTTTTTATAGTCATTTTTTCTAATTCACATTTTGTATGAACCGCCCAAAACCTCATATAATAATCTGAATTATTTTGCGCAACAATTGCCCCTATGTATGCGTTTTCTAACGCTAATTTTGAGTTGCCTAACATTAAATAAGCAGATGAAATAAGCATATAATCATTAGCCTTTGTTGAGATACTTAAAGTATCAATGTAATCCTGTAAATTATCTAAATTTCTAACATCATTATTTTTTATTATTAAGTTCAATAAATTGGAAGCTGTATACAAAGTTTTGTTTTTTTTGTAAGATTCATTAAAATAATCTATAGCTTCTAATTCTTTATGACAACTAAGCGACAAAATTGCTTTTATATTATCAATATTTACTAATTCAGTATTTTCAAATTCATTTAATTTTTCCTTAATTTTATTTATTTCTTCGTCTGTTTTATTTTCCTTGTATACTAACAAATTTAATAATCTACTTTCAATTAAAAGAGAACCATATTTTTTGCCATTGACCAACTTTAATAAATAATTTTCTTGTTTTACTGCTACTGCTGTATCAATAAGTTTCATTATTAATAAAAAATCATCATCAGCAATATTTATAAATGCTTGTTTCAAATTTTCTTTTATTTCTTTGTCCTTATTACTATCAACTTCAAAAATAATTGCAGCCATTCTTAAATGATATAAAGGTTTATTTTTATACTTTTTGTTTAATTTTTTTAATACATTTATATTTTTTTCTTTAAAATATAAAACTTCTAATTCAAATACACCATAATAGCCTTTTTCATCATTTTTATTTCTTCTTTTTGATATTAATTTTTTTAATTCATTAATTTTACCATCTGTATATAAAAAATAACATTTTTCAATAAAATATTTATCTTCATCATTACTATTTAATACTTCGTCTATAACTTTAATTGCTTCACTTTTTCTGTTTATCTCAAATAATGAAGATGAATATAAATATTTATTATTTATAACATCCTGCACATATTTAGGAGAATTTTCATATTTTTTTACAAATAAATTTACATCAATACGCAATAATAACACAAATAAATTATTATAAAATATTTTTCCTTCTTCTGATTCATTTTTAAAATCATCTTCAAAAACCTTCATTTTATCTACACAAGAATTTAATATTTTTTTATTTGAATTTGAAAGATAAAATATTGAATCAAATGAGTTAACTATTTCTTCAAATTCTTGATACAGTTTATTAATTTTATCCTTATTCTGATTTTCAGTTACAATTTGAACATTACAATTCATAAATTGTTGTAATGTTGATGCCAATATTTTTGCACTATTGGCATCAGGAATGTTAATCTGATTAATTATACTATTTACGTTATTATTCGCTTCTTGATGCATACTAATCCTCCTTACCTCAATTTTGTGTAATATTTGAACCTATATTATTGTTTGCTTCTTGCTTTTTGTTAATATCTCCTACTTTAATTTTATTAATTTGTTTGACTGCATAATTGCTTTTACATAATGCGATTATCGACAAAACAATAGAAATAATTGGACATATTATTGATACAATTTTTTCTAAAATATCTAAAATTTTCATCTTTTACTCCTCTACAAATTAAATCAAATTATTTAAGACACCATTATCCAAATCATCAATATTGTATAATGTTTCCAATTCATTAAATGTTTCTTCAAGATTTTTTCTTGCACTTTTCCAACCTAAACCATCTGTAAACCATATAAATGTAACACCATCAACTTTTTTAGATTCTTCAGCAAGCATTTTATAACTTCTAGCTGTTTCATTTAATTTAGACCCACTAGATGCATAGAAATTAGTTTCAATAACATAAACTTGATTGTCTGTTTTAATTACAAAATCAAATCTTTTAGTTGATATATTATTTCCTGACATAGCTGAAAGATCTAGATTCCATTTCTTTTCTATTTCACTTAAATACATTTCCTTAAAATAATTAACATTCTTTTTATATCCTGCTTTAATAATATATTCTTCAACTAAATCTTCCATTAAATGACCACCACGATTTTTTCTACCATTAGAATCTAATCCTACTTCAACGCCTAAAAGATAGTCATATAAATTATTAATAATATGATTTTGTAACAATTCAAATAGACCAGTTTCTCTCATAAATTTTATATAGTCACCTATTGAATAAACAAGCTTATTAAACTTAAACAAATATTCATTTGTAACATCTTTTACATAAATTTCGTTTGCTCTTACAGCTAATAATAATGGTATTACTTCTAGTGTTTCTGGATATTTAATTATAATCTCTTCAAATTCTTTTTCAATATTTTTACTTCCAACTAAAGAATTCAAAATATTTAGTTCAATCTTATATTTTTCTGCTGATTTATATATTTTTTCAAAATCAACATAATATCTATAATTTGAAATACTTGATTTGAACTTGCTTAACCATGCATTAAAATTTCTACTCATTGTTTAATACCTCCTCTATAAAATCATTGCCAATTTTTTCAGTTAATTTATTTTGAAGTTTGTTAATCATTACTTTTTCTAATTCATTTATCATCATATCAATTGTGGCAATATAGTCTTCATTATAATTAAATTTTGTATTATATTTATTGTTAAATTCTGATGTTAGTTCTTTCATAATTATTGTAATGTTATCTTTAGTTATTTTTTTTGTAACTTTTAAGATTGCAATACCCCTTTTTATGCATTGTAAATAATTTTCATCATTTATCATGTCTTGTATTTCATCAGCCATTTGTTTGGCTTCAAAAATTGACACAAATTTTTTCAGTATCTCATTACAGTACATTTTTATCACTTTCCTTTCTTTTAATCGTTAAATCCAAATATTCTTTTTCTAAATCAATACCAATATACTTTCTATTTAATTTATTAGCGACTATTCCTGTTGTACCACTACCATTAAAAGGATCAAGTATTAAATCTCCTTCATCAGTAGAAGCCAATATTAATTTTTCTAATATTTCCATAGGTTTTTGTGTTGGATGTTTTCCACACTTTTTTTCACTAGGCTTAGTAAGAGAAGATTCCCATACATCTTTTGCTTGCTTTCCACCATTCAATTCGCGCATCAAATCATAATTAAATTTATGTTTTGCTTTTTTTAAATCTTTCTTCGCCCAAAGAATTGTCTCTGTTGAATGAACAAAATATCTACAGCTTATATTTGGTGGTGGGTTTAATTTTTTCCAAGTTATATTATTTATTATTTTAAATCCTTCCTGTTCTAAGGCCATACCAATCGAATAGATATTATGCATTGTTCCACTAATCCAAATAGTTCCATTGTCTTTTAAAACTTGATAACACAATTTAATCCACTCTCTATTAAATTTGTGTTTTTCATCAATGCCTATTTTTTTATCCCAGTCACCTTTATTTACGGAAACCATTTTCCCGCCACTACAAGAAATTCCATCACCTGATAAAAAATAAGGAGGATCAGCAAATATCATATCAATACTTTTAGACTCTATTTTTTTCAATTCTTTTAAAGAATCACCTAAAATCAGTTTAAAATTATCTGTTTCATAATAATATTTCTTTTTCACTGATAGACTACCTCCTATATTAATTATTAACTTTTTATCCTTCAAATCCTTCTTTATTTTCAAAATTTGTGATAATTACTTCTTCCACAATACCTCTATCTTTAGCTTTAGCTCCAATATTTCTTTGTGCTTCTACATAATTAAAGTTATAATCCTTATAAAGTTCCTTAATTAAAGAAGTATTATAGTTAGAAAGCATCACATAACAACCCCTTTTATCCAAATCTTTAAAAACTTCTGATAACCTCTTTTGTTCTTCTTTTCCAAAGCCATTTTCAGTATAACTATTAAAAGTGGATGTATCAGAATCATAAGGCGGATCAAAATATATAAAATCGCCCTTTTTAGCATCTTTTACTGAATCTTCAAAATCAGTAGATAAAATTCTTATATCATTTAAATTAAGGAATGAATAAATAATACCTAAATTTATGCCATCATAAGTATTAACTTTTAACTTTTTACCAGATGGTACATTAAATTCATTTTTACTATTAACCCTATATAAAC
>CANRJN010000079.1 GCA_947630945.1 uncultured Bacilli bacterium
TTATACTTAAATTATATCAAATTAAAAGACTACTGTCTTTCTTTACAGTAATCTTTGTCTACTTTTTCAGCAGTCTCAAATAATGGTACAATTACTTTTTATAGTAAAAAAAATAATGTATTCTTATAATAGGTGGTGTAAGAATATATGAAATCATTAATTAATCATTTTGAAATATTAGAAGATCCAAGAGATATAAGAGGGAAAAAACATGACTTAGCAAATATCTTAGTAATGACTGTATATGGTATTTTATGTGGATACACTGATTTTGAAAATATGGCAGATTTTTTGGAAGTTCATGAAGATTATTTTACTAATCTTTTATCACTTGAAAATGGTATTCCATCTCATGATACTTTTTCTAGAGTCTTTTCTCTAATTGATACTAAAAATTTTTTAAATATATTTATTGATTGGATAAAAGAAATTGTTGGCAAAAATGGACAGCATTTATGTATTGATGGCAAAGCTATAAAAAGTGCTAGAGATGCTATTAATGGAGGTAATACTCCTTATATAGTTTCAGGTTTTCTTGCTGATATAGGTATATCTATTGGTCAAATTAAAGTGAATGATAAATCTAATGAAATTACTGCTATACCTGATTTAATTAGTCTTTTAGATATTGAAGATAAAATTATTACAATTGATGCCATTGGTACTCAAGAAGAAATTTGCAACTTAATTACTAGTAAAGATAAAAAAGGAGATTTTATCTTAAAAGTTAAAGATAATCAAAAAGACTTAAAAGATGATATTAAAACTTATTTCGATTTAGGTCTTAAAAGAGATGATACAGATATTATTATTTGGGATACTGATTATGAAAAGGATCATGGAAGAATAGAAAAAAGAATGTATTATTTATCATATAATATTGATTGTATAACTGACAAAAATAAATGGAAATCTGTAAAAGCTATTGGTAGAATTGATGTTTATCGCGAAGAAAATGGACAAGTCAAAACTACAAAACATTATTATATTTTAAGTAATACATTTGATATTAATACATTCATAAAAATTACTAGAGAACATTGGAATATAGAATGTTCCTTACATTGGCGATTAGATGTTATTATGGATGAAGATCATTCTAGAAATAGAATTGGATATTCTATCGATAATTTATCTTTAATTCGTAAAATTGTCTTTAATCTTGCTAGACTTGATAATTCTATGGGAAAACTTACCTTAAAGAAAAAAAATGACTCGATATATAAGCGATTTTCATAATATTGAAAACCTTATATTCAATGTCATTCCTTCTTTGTAATATCCCTTTACGTCAATTTTTTATGCGATTGCCTTAATAATTTTAAAGTAAAAAAAAAGACTCTTCAATTAAATGAAAAAGTCTAATTTTTAATTATTCTGCTTCAGCTTCTGCTTTTATTGTAGCACAAGTATAAGTTGTATCGAAAGTAGTAGATGCGCTTGCTACTGGTGCATATTTATTAGCATCTTCACCTTTTGATTTAGTTGAAACTATATTAGTAATTTTAAGTTCACTCTTAGCATCTCCGGCTTCCATTAAATAACTACCATCATCAGCAACTACTTTTGTAATAACACCATCACCATTAAAGAATACAACGTATTTAAGTTCTCTACCTGTAAGATCTAATTTATCAGTACCATTACTTGAAAAGCAATTGACTGTAGAAGTTCCCATTGCACTATTAATATATGCAGTTTCTGCTGTTTGATATAGTTTTTGTACTTCTTCTACAAATGTATTTTCTTTTGCATCTCTAAACATACTAAGTACGTTTGGTAATGCAATAATTACTAAGATTGCTAATATTGCAATTACTGCTAGTAATTCTACTAATGTAAATCCTTTCTTTTTCATAATTTTATTTTCACTCTTCCTTTCCTAGGTTTCCCTACTTTATGTAAAAATTATAACATTTAATTTTTTAATATGTCAATATCAATATACATGTAATATTATTCTATCAAAAATAAATTCAAGTAATTTTTATCACTTGAATTATTTAGTTATGTTTATTATTAATTAATTTAAGACTAAAATTATTTAAATTATTTACTTCAATAATTTGATTTTTCACATCTTCAAAAGGTAATGAAACATAATCTTTTACTACATTATAGATTTCATTAAATAATTCATCTAAATTATAATTTGGATACATAGTTTTAAATGTATTAAATAATATTTTATAATCTACTATTTTATTTACTTTAATATATTTAAGTGTAAATTTATTTTTATCTTTTGCAAGATTTGATATATCTTTTAAAAATTGTTTGTATTCTTTATCTTCAAAATACATTTTTTCATTAGCATACCCATCTTCTCCAAATTTATTTATTACATGCATTCTTGATTCTTCAATAATATTTTCAAGTGTATTATTTGGAGTATGTTTTAATCTATAAGCATATGTTCTTTTTAATGGAACTTCTAATAAAGTATTTCTATCAGCAGATGATACAATTTTTCCATATATACTTCTTGGATCACCTTTCATTGAGGCTCTATGATCATATACTGCATCTGCCATTATTTTTATTTCTTCATCATTAAAAAATTTTTTTAAATTTTTATCTTTTAATAGCATTTCACTTGATACTTTTTCATGATTTTTAGCATCTATATAATGACCTATATCATGATATGAAGCAATAGTATAAACCATATCATAATTAATATTTTCACAATATTCTGCAAATATCATACTTCTTTTAATTACATATTTAATATGTTCTAAATTATGTCCTAAATCATTTTTATAATAACTTGGAAATATATTCTCTTCAATATATTTTTGTAATTCATCATTAATTTTCAATTCACTCACCTAAATTTTATTATATTATTGTTTTGAAAAAATTAAAAGCAGAATTTTTAATCTATTCATTAGTATATTTTTTATAAATATTTTAAAACCTAGTTATTGAAACTAGGCTTTGAATGACTTAGAACTTCAAAAGTTTTCTAAGTACCACTCATTAATATTATATTCTTTTTAATTAATTATATTCGTAGGAAAACCCATAATTTTTAAAATATCTTCAATAGATATCGATGATAAATTTTTTTCTAATCTTTTAATTTCATCCAATAACCATTTTAATAAATTATTATAATCATCTTCTAAAAACAATTTCATAGTTTGCGCTACCATGTATAAATTTGTTTCATTATTTTTTCTACTATATTCTTTATCTATTTCTTTAAAACTTAAATAGTTCTTATTTCTGAAACAATATAATCTATCATTATGAGCACTTATATTACGAACCATTGTTAAATTCTTTAAAATTTGTTTTAACAATTTATCAGATATTTTAAATTTTTTGGCAATTGCCTGACGATCACTTTGTTTAAGTAATCCAAAATAACGGCTTACCACACCTAAGGATAATACTTTTGTAAGTACAAAAGGAGGAATAAAACCATACTTGTCTTTATAATGAGTTATTGCTGAATGTACTTTATAATTATCATTTATATTTTTATTAATCTTTTCAATTAATTTATTTTTAATATTTGAATCAAAATTTTCATCCAAATTATTCTCATTTAAATAGTCTTTTATACCATATACTTTTGAAATTTGATTAGCCATTAATGATTTTATCTGTATTTCTATTTCAAGAGAATATTTTAAAAATATATATTTTATATTTTTATCAAAATCATATAATGCATATATTTCATCAAATGATACATTATTTTTATAACTGCCATCTTTGTTTTTAAAAATTGTTTTATAACCATTTATAATTGAATAATATGAATATATTTCTAACTTTTTTAATGCATCTTCTTTATTATTAATTCTAACATTTTTTAAAAGTAAATATTCTAATAATTCTTCATTAGTTTTATATATTTTCATAGCATTCCTCCTTTCAACAACAAAAAAAATGACTCAGGGCTTCTAAAGTTTCCTGAGTACCACTCAGCAAAAAATATACCATATATTTATATATTAAGTCAATATTTCATTCAAATTTTTATTACTTTTTTGTAAATTTAATTAAAGTTATATATAAACAACTATTTTATATTAAAAATAAATAAATAGATAGAAGCAGAATTTTTAATCTGCTTCCCTTTTACTGCTAAGAAAAGATACTTTTTCGGCAATAACATCCATTGAATAAACTTTACCACCATCCTTTTCATAACTAGATGTTTGTATTCTTCCTTTAACACCTACAATATCACCTTTTTTACAGTATTCACAAGTATTTTCAGCAATACCATTCCAAAGCGTACATCTGATAAAATCAGTATCATATGTTCCATCTATATTTTTATAACTTCTTGGTACTGCAACTGTAATATAAGTCCTTTTCTTATTGTTCTCAGTTGTAATTATTTCTGGATTACTTGTAAGTCTTCCAGCAATTACAATTTGATTTAACATATATCCTCCTTTCTAAAAATCACTTTATCATAATAAAAAATTAGTATCAAATTACCAAAATTATATTTTAAATATACTTTTTTCATTAATAATTTAATTTTTATCTAAGAGAATTTTTAAGTAATAAACATTATTTTTATATATAAAATTTAATTTTTAACAAAATAAAAAAGATTACATTTTTTGCAATCTTAATTAAAAATCTATTTAATTCTATTTTTAATTTAAAGTTCTTAATTTCTATTAAAAAAGTTTAGTATTTTATTTTTAATTTTAGAATTTTTCTGCTTTTCAAATTCACAAACAAATCTTTCTAAATAATCATATGCATTTATATACACCCATTTACTAAATTGTCTATAATTTGGTATCTCAATAACTTTTTCATTCATAAAAAGATTTACTGCATCTTCACCAGATGTATATTTTATATAAGCAGGTTTATAATTTTTTCTATATGTATCTACAATAGCAGTAAACGAATTAAGAACTTCTTTAATATAGTCAACTTGATCTAAGGTTGTTTGATTACTATTTAATACTATACCATCTAAAATTATTGTTCCATTAGCTAGTCCAAAATATAATGTATTATTTTGCTTGTTTTTTCTTTTGTAGTATAGATAAACTTTTCATTATCAAATACAAACATTTCATAATCTATACCTCTGTCTTTTAAAAAAATTTCTAACATTTAAATTCCCCTTTTAATTGGCTATATATTATATAATATTTTAACAAAAAAGTCAATTTCAACTAAAAAAGATTACATTTTTTGCAATCTTAATTAAAAATCTATTTAATCTTTTTTAAGTTTATAAGTATCTAAATCTGTAATATTATAATCATAACCTATTAATTTATTCGCAAATTCATTTATTGATTCTTCATTAATTTCTTGGCTTAATAATATATTTAAATACTCCATTGCTAAACTATGAAGTTTTTTACTAGTACTTATAGAATCAATTTTTAAACATAAATCAAATAAATAATTACTAGCATCTAAAATATTATCAAATGCTTTTCCCATATAAAATATTCCTTTATCATCTGGTCGCCATACAATCCATAAATTATTAGATTTAAAAATACAAGGCATGTAAAAATTATTTTTTGTACCTATAAAAAAATAGAATTGTAATTTATTAGCGGCTTCACTTAAAAATTTTAAAATTTTAACTTCTTCCATTGTTAAATCATTTGTTTCAGGATACTTTTTTAAAAAAGTATCAATGTGATTAGTTTTACATTCTTTAAATATATTCATAATAATTCTCCCTCCATTAGTTTTCTATTGTATTAATAAAAACAATATTTGTCAATTAAATTTCAAATAACACTAAATAAAAAGTTAATTTCCCAATATTTTATGAACGGGAAGTTACATTTATAAATAACTTGTATATTTAAATAA
>CANRJN010000080.1 GCA_947630945.1 uncultured Bacilli bacterium
ATATCTAAAATGCCTATTGATTTAAATATCGCTTATGCCGAATATCATTATCAGTCATAATGTTTAACACAACCTTTGTAAAAAAATAAAAATATAATTGATAACATTTTAATAATGGTTTATATTATATTTGAGGGATAATTATGAATGAATTAGATATTGATAAGTTATTAAAAGTACTAAATGATGGTAAAATAGCACTTTTACCTAGTGATACAGTTTATGGTTTATTTGCAGATGCTACAAATAGTGAATCTATTAAAAGAATAGATGATGCTAAACATAGTAATAAACCTCATTTAATATTAGTATCAAGTTTAGAAATGTTAAAAGAATATACAAGTGAAATTAGTGATTTACAAAAGAAAATAATTGATAAATATTGGCCAAATACATTAACTATTTTATTTAAAAAGAATGATAAAATAGATGATAATTTAACAAAGGGTAGTGAATATATTGGAATTAGGATGCCAAATAATAAGTTTTTATTAGATTTAATAAATAAATTTAATAAACCACTTATATCAAGTAGTGCTAATATCACTAATGAAAAAGTTATTACTAGTGTTGATTTACTTGATGAAGAATTAAAGAGTCATATTTCATATATTTATGATGTAGGAGTATTAAATGATATGGCCTCTACATTAATAAAAGTTGAAAATAATAAAATAATAATACTTAGAAGTGGTTTACTTGCAGATAAAATAAAAGAAGACTTTAAAGAATATATAGATTAGGAGGACAATTATGTATGATATAGTTATAGTAGGATCAGGTCCATCTGGACTTACTGCTTCCATTTATGCAAGAAGATCAAATAAAAATGTTTTAGTATTAGAGTCCCATACTTATGGTGGACAAATTATAAATACTTTGGATATAGAAAATTATCCTGCTGAAAATCATATATCTGGTGTAGAATTAGCAAATAAAATGTATAATCAAGCATTAGATTTAGGTGCAAAAATTAAATTTGAAAAAGTTATAGATATTAAAAATTATGATGATTATAAAGAAGTAATTACAAATAAAAATACTTATAAAACTAAAACAATTATTTTATCTACGGGATCTGATAATAGAAAATTAAATATAAAAGGTGAAGATGAATTATTAGGTAAAGGAATTTCATATTGCGCTACTTGTGATGGTAATTTTTATAAAAATAAAGATGTTGCTGTTATTGGTAGTGGTATAACTGCTGTTGAAGATACTATTTATTTAAGTGATATTGTAAATAAAGTATATTTAATTAATAGAAGTAATGATTTTAAAGTAGATGAAAGTTTATTTCAAAAATTAAGTAAACTTAATAATGTTGAATTAATATTAAATTCTAATATTACTCAAATAAATGGAAAAGATAAATTAGAAAATATAGAATTAACTGACAAGGAAAATAATAAAATTAATTTAAATATTCAAGGTTTATTTATTGCAATTGGAAGAGTACCTGAAAATCAAAATTTTGCTAAATTAATTAATTTAGATGATAAAGGTTATATAATAGCAAATGAAAATTGTCATACAAATATTGATGGAATATATGCATCAGGTGATAATAGAACTAAAAGTTTAAGACAATTAGTAACTGCTACTAGTGATGGCGCTATTGCTGCAACAGAGGCAATAAAGTATATTAATAAAAAATATAAATAATTTTTTAAAGCAAGAATGATAGTATTCTTGTTTTATAAAATAGAATATTTGTGAGTTATTATAACAATCACTTAAAAACATTGTTATTTTGTTTTTTAGTACTTTTAAATCCAAAAAAAAGGAATAACCTTAACGATAGTTATGTGAATGATTTTGAAAGATAAATTTGATATAATTTTATTAGCAGTAAATATATTTTAATAATAATATTTATGATTCTTCAGACGCGTCTGAAGAATTCAAAGAAAGGAATTTTATAATGTTAGGAAAAAATAATACCATGGCTTTGGAAATTAGCAAGTTAGTAACTGATGTAAAAAATAATTTAGCGAAAGAATTAAATAAATCTATCACTTATGTTTATTGGAACATAGGCAAGATTATTGTAAAACATGAAAATGAAGATAATAACAGATTAGAATATGGCAAGGAAGTCTTAAAAGAGTTATCTAATGAGTTGACTAAATTACTTGGAAAAGGATATTCTTACACTAATTTAACTTATATGAGATGGTTTTATAATATTTATCCAGATTATAATATGATAAATGAAAAATTAAGTTGGTCACATTATGTAGAATTAATTACAATAAAAGATAAAAATAAAAGAAATTTTTACGAAAAAGAATGTATTAATTCCAATTGGTCTGTTAGAGAATTACAAAGACAATTAGATACATCTTTATTTGAAAGACTTTTACTTTCTGATGGAAATGCAAATAAAGAAAAAGTTTTAAAATTATCCAAAAAAGGTCAAATTTTAAGTAAACCTAGTGATATTGTTAAACAACCCTATGTCTTTGAGTTTTTAGGAATACAAGAACCAAAACCTCTTTTAGAAAAAGATTTAGAATATAAATTAATTAGACATATAGAAGATTTTTTACTAGAACTTGGTAAAGGCTTTATGTTTGTAGGCTCTCAACAAAGAATCACACTTAATAATATTGATTACTATGTTGATATGGTATTTTATAATAAATTTTTAAAATCATATGTCTTAATAGATTTAAAAATGAATAAATTAAAAGCAGAAAACTTAGGTCAAATGAACATGTATTTAAATTATTATGAAAAAGTTATTAATTCAGAAGACGATGGAAAACCCATTGGTATCATACTCTGTGCTGAAAAAGACCAAGTTGCTTTAGAATTTGCATTAGGTGGTTTATCAAATAATATTTTTGCTTCAACTTATACCTATTACATACCTGATAAAGAGCAATTAATAAATGAAGTAGAAAAAGTATTAGAAAATAATCAATAGTTAAAAGGGAATATTTATTTATATGAGTTGTTTAACATAAAATATCAAAAAAAGTTAAAAATAATAACAATAGGAGCATAAAGTGTTTCCTTGTTTTGTTTATAAAATAGTGATAAAATATAATATTGAAATTTTTTAATATTATATTTTATCACTATTTTATAAATTTTTGGCAATCATTTTTATCTTAGTAAGAACATGAATTTTATAGTTGATAAAAGAAAACAGTAAGGAGGAGTTATGTTTAAATTAGTATCAAAATATGAACCTAGTGGAGATCAACCAGAGGCTATTAAAGAATTAGTTGAAGGCATTAAAAGTGGTAAAAAAGATCAAGTATTATTAGGTGCTACCGGTACAGGTAAAACATTTACTATTGCAAATGTTATAGCAAATGTTAATAAACCAACATTAGTTCTTGCTCATAATAAAACCCTAGCAGGACAATTATATGCAGAATTTAAAGAGTTGTTTCCAGAAAACAAAGTAGAATATTTTGTTTCTTACTATGATTATTATCAACCAGAAGCATATGTTCCATCAAAAGATTTATATATAGAAAAAGATTCATCAATTAATGATGAAATAGATGAATTAAGACATGCTGCAACTGCTGCTATTATTGATAGAAGAGATACTATAATAGTATCTAGTGTATCATGTATTTATAATATTGGAGAAAAAGAAGAATATATAAATAAAATGTTAAATTTATATGTAGGTCAAATTATAAATAGAGATGATATATTAGAAAAACTAGTAGGTATGCAATATGAAAGAAACACTATTGATTTTAAAAGAGGTACTTTTAGAGTAAATGGGGACACAATAGAGTTAATTCCAATAGGTGAAAAGAAAAATGGAATACGTATTGAAATGTTTGATGATGAAATAGAAAAAATTAGTTTATTTGAGCCTCTAACAGGAAGAGTAATTAATAATGTTAAAACTATTAGTATTTTCCCCGCATCATTATTTGTAACTAGCGATGAAAAAATGAAAGAAGCAACTAGTAGAATAGAAAAAGAACTAGTATCACGTTTAAAAGAATTACATGAAAATGGTAAACTTTTAGAAGAACAAAGATTAAAAGAAAGAACTATGTATGATTTAGAAATGTTAAAAGAAACAGGATTTTGTCATGGTATAGAAAATTATAGTAGACATTTAAGTTTAAGAGATGAAGGGGAAACTCCAACTACATTAATAGACTTTTTTCCAGATGATTTTTTACTTGTAATAGATGAAAGTCATGTTACACTTCCACAAGTAAGAGGGATGTATAATGGAGATCATATGAGAAAACAAACTCTTGTTGATTATGGATTTAGACTTCCTAGTGCTATGGACAATAGACCTCTTAAATTTGATGAATTTAGAAAGAAATTAAATCAAACAATTTATGTATCCGCGACACCTGGTGATTATGAATTATCCCTTGTTGATAAACAAGTAGAACAAATAATTAGACCAACAGGTTTACTTGATCCAATTATTGAAGTTAGACCTACTAAAAATCAAATTGATAATATATTAGAAGAGATAAATGATAGAATATCTAAAAATGAAAGAGTATTAATTACAACACTTACTATTCGTATGAGTGAAGAGTTAACATCTTATTTAAAAGAACTTGGATATAAAGTAACATATTTACATAATGAAATAAAAACATTAGAAAGACTTAATATAATTAGAAATTTAAGAATGGGTAAAATAGATATAATAGTAGGAATAAACTTATTAAGAGAAGGGCTTGATATACCAGAAGTATCATTAATTTGTATAATGGATGCTGATAAACAAGGATTTTTAAGAAGTGATAGAAGTTTAATTCAAACTATTGGACGTGCTGCTAGAAATGCTAATGGTAAAGTAATTATGTATGCAGATTATGTGAGTGATGCTATGAAAATTGCAATAGATGAAACTGAAAGAAGAAGATCTATTCAAGAAAAATATAATAAAGAACATAATATTACACCTAAAACAATAGTAAAAGAAATACCAGAGGCTATTACTAATGAAGTAGAAGAAGAAAAAATAGAAAAGAAGAAATATTCTAAGAGGGAAATTAATGATATGGTACATAAACTTGAAATTGAAATGCGTGAAGCAGCAAGTAGGCTTGACTTTGAAAGAGCAACTGAACTTAGAGATATTATATTTGAACTTAAAGATTTAAATGATTAAAAAATGGCCTTTTATAAGACCATTTTTAATATATAGTATTTTTTAAATCTATTTTTCTTTTTATTTTATTATTCTAAATTGACGAACAAAGTCATTATGTTTGGATTTACAATAATCTGCAATTTCTCTATATTCTTTTTCTTCTTTATTTTGTATATGTTCGTAAACCACCTTATATATTTCAGGATATTTTCTCGCGATAATATCTAAATCCCCAAGAAAATGATACATATTTTCTTCATTATTTGGAATAATAGATCTATTACGATATATTTTTCCAAAGGAACTTTCCACAACACCATTATCAAGTAATCTAATTTTAGTATAAATAGATTCTATATCATCATTAGAATAATAAAAAGTATATTCATTATTTATCATTATTTCATCTCCTTGGTGAAATATTATACATATTATTTTGATTCATGTCAAATAAATCTATTATAATATAACATTTTATGCTATTGCTTTCAAAAAACAATAATAAAAAACAAGTTTTTATAAAAAAAGGCAAAAACCCCCTTACCCCATA
>CANRJN010000081.1 GCA_947630945.1 uncultured Bacilli bacterium
ACAGTCCGGAAAAAAGAATAAAAAGGGGTTGGCTAGTGTGATACTAGCACCAATTCGCCTAAAAGTGAATTGGTAAGTCTATATATTAGTTGAAAAGGTTATTTTTGTCAAGCATTTTTTTAAAAATTTTTTAAATTTTTTATATTCAAATATTTATGATTGTATGATATAATATGGTAAATTTGTTTTGGAGGTGTAATTGTGCAATTAAGTAAGTTAAAAGGTCTTGGTCCAAAAACATTAGATACTTTAAAAAATATAAACATAAATACAATAGATGATTTAGTAAATTATTATCCATATAGACATGATATTATAATATTAGATGATATAAAAGAAGCAGTAGATAAACAAAATGTAATAATTGAATGTATTGTAGACTCAGTCCCTTTAACAAGAAGATTTAGAGCAAATATGACATCTCTTACTTTTAGAGCAATGTCAAGTAAAAAAATGATAGCAGTTATTATTTTTAATAGAGCATTTTTAAAAACACAATTAAAACCTGGAACAACAGTAACAGTATTTGGAAAATATGATGCAGCAAAAAATACAGTAATAGCATCAGATATAAAATTTGAAAAATTAGTATCAGGTTCTATTGAAAGTGTATATCATTTAACAAGTGGTCTTACATCTAAATCTTTAAAAAAATATATTAATGAAGCACTTTTAACATATGATAATTATATAGATTATATTCCAGATTATTTAAATCAAAAATATAATTTTATATCAAAAAAAGATGCAGTAAATATGATACATAATCCAAAAAATGAAGAAGAAGTAAAACAAGCATTAATTAAATTAAAATATGAAGAATTATTTGAATTTATGTTCAAAATAAATTATATGAAAGAAATAAATAAAGAAAATAAAGCAGGATATATAAGAAATATTGATCCAGAGGAAATAAGTAAATTTATAAGGACTTTACCATTTGAACTTACAGAAGATCAAAATAAAGCAATAGAAGAAATATATAAAGATATGACATCAAGTAAGAGAATGAATAGAATGTTACAAGGAGATGTAGGTTCTGGTAAAACTATTGTATCAGTAGTAGCATCTTATATAAATTATTTATCACATCATCAAACTGCTTTAATGGCACCAACAGAGGTACTTGCATATCAACATTATGAAAATATTAAAGAAGTTTTATCAAAAACAAAAATGAAAGTAGAATTACTTGTTGGTAGTATGAAGAAAAAAGAAAAAGATGAAGTTGTAGAAAAGTTAAAAACAGGTAAAATAGATTTAATTATTGGAACACACGCGTTACTTTCAGAAAATGTTGTATTTAAAAATTTAGGATTAGTTATTACAGATGAACAACATAGATTTGGAGTAAATCAAAGAGCAAATTTAAAAAATAAAGGTTTACTTCCAGATACATTATATATGTCGGCAACACCAATACCAAGAACATTTGCACTTACAATATATGGAGATATGGATATATCTAATATAAAGACTAAGCCAAAAGGAAGAAAAGATGTAAAAACAATAGTTAAAAGTAATAAAGATTTAGTATCAGTTTACGAAATGATGAAAACTGAAATTGATAATAATCATCAAGTATTTGTAGTGTCACCACTAATTGAAGATAATGATGTATTAGATTTAACTACTGTAAATGAAATAAAAAGAAATATAGAACTTTATTTTAAAGGTAAAGTTAAAAGTGCAATTATGCATGGAAAATTATCAAAAAATGATAAAGATAAAATAATGAATGAATTTAAAGATGGTAAAATAGATGTTTTAATTTCGACAACAGTTATAGAAGTTGGAATTGATATTAAAAATGCTACATTAATGGTAATTTATGATGCTGAAAGATTTGGTCTTGCAACACTTCATCAATTAAGAGGTAGAGTAGGAAGAAATGAATATGATTCTACTTGTGTATTAATTGGTAGTGAAGATAATGAAAGACTTAAAGTATTATGTGAAAGTAATGATGGATTTTATATAACTGAAAAAGACTATGAAATGAGGGGAGAAGGAGATTTATTTGGTGTAAAACAAAGTGGAGAAATGGGATTTAAAGTTGTTAATTTACATCAAGATATGAAAATACTTTTACAAACAAGAGATGATTCAAAAGAATTTATATTAGAAAATATAAATAATAATTTTGAAAATTATAAAGAATATGCTAAAATAGTAAATGAGATAAGAAATTTAGATTGATTTAGGAGGAATTAAATTATGGGAAGAGCACATGAAGTAAGAGCAAAAGCAATGGCTGCTACTGCTGCAAAAAAATCAAAATTATATTCAATTTATGCAAAGGAAATTATGAAAGCTGCTAAGGGAAACCCTGATCCAACAAGTAATGATGTATTAAGAAGAGTTATAGAAAAAGCTAAAAAAGAACAAGTTCCAGCAGATGTTATTAATAGAAATATTGATAAAGTAAAAAAAGGTACAGCAGAAAATTATGATACTGTTGAATATGAAGCATTTGCACAAGGTGGAAGTTCATTAATTATTAAATGTTTAACTGATAATCCTAATAGAACAATAACATTTGTTAAAACAGTATTTAATAAATGTGGAGCAAAAATGGCTTCTCAAGGTGCAGTAAGTTTTATGTATGAGCATTTAGGTGTTGTTGGAATTAAAGGTCATAGTGAAGAAGAGGTAATGGATGCATTAATTAATGCTGACGTTGATGTTAATGATATTGAAGTAGAAGATGATACAATTGTTGTTTATACAGAAGTAGCAGATTTAAATAATGCTAAAAAAGCATTAGAAACAGCATTTCCTGGTATAACATTTGAAATTGATGAAATATCATATTTTGCAAATGATACTGTAACTTTATCACCAGAAGATAAAACAAAGTTTGAACATTTACTTGAAATGTTAGATGATCTTGATGATGTAAGTAATGTTTATCATAATGTAGAGTTATAATATAATAACTCTTTTTTGATATAAAATAGGAGTTTATATGAATGATATTAAATTGTTAAAATCATATTGTAGAAAAAAGTAAATTTAATAAGTAAATAGTTATATAATCAATATAAAAATAATATTCTAAAAAATATTAAATAAAATGATTGATAAATAAAAATATGGTATAATTATTTAAAAGGATATAAGATAATGTAAATTATATTTATATAAGTGATGAAATTGTGTAATATATTTAAGATTAAAAAATGCTAAAAAGTTATTGAAATCAAATGGAGGTAAATTATGGAATTGATGGAATTATATAATCAAATTCAAAATCCTATCAATGATCCACAAATAATGGAAAAATTAATTGAAATTTATGCAAATAGTTCAGAAATAGGTGGCTTTTATACAAAAGTAACAAAAATAGTGAAAAAAGAATATAAAAAAGGTGAACATTATATAGAAGATGCTGATAAATTTTATTCTATGATGTTTAACAAATGGAAAAACAATATTGTGACTATGAGTAAAGATGAATTATATAGACTTGGTTATGGTGAAGACTTTATTAAAATGAAAAAATATTTAGAAACTATTTCTGATATTTCAACTAAGGAAGAGGCAAATAATATTTTTTTTGGTAGCAAAAATGATAAAGAGTTAGAAGATGCATTAGAAAAATATAGGTGGACAAGACATGGGGAAATGTCAGGTTGGATACATGTTAGTACTGAAAGTATTACTTCAAAAAAAGAAATATATCCTAAGATTGAACATAGATTATATTTAAATACAGAATCAATAGATATATACAAGATAGTTACATATTTAGTAGAAAAATGTGATAAATACAATTTACCTTATTATTTTAAATTTGATGAAATTGCAAGTCGTGATGATACTATTGTTATATATCTACCTACTGAAAATTTAACTAAATATGTTGAAATATTACGCGAAATAAAAAATGATCATCCAGAATTAATAGAAAGAATAAAGAGCCCATCAATTCTTACTGGAAAGATTGATAAATGGATTGGATATGGTTCACATCCAATTGATAAAACAGTTTCGTATAATCAAGTTAGATCAAAAATTATTGAATCATCAATAGATCAAGTGCTTAACAAATGGATTATGGATCATATAAATAAGCAAATTATTTATCGAGGACAAAAAATAAAATTTCAAGATTATATTACTATAAAAGTGACTGAAAATTTAATTAAAACATTAGAAGAAAAATTTATTTCTTATGAAACAAATGACAAAAAAGTTGCTCAAAAGAATGGAATAACTTATAATCAAATAGATGTTATTAATAAATTAGGTTATTCATTACAAGATATTAAATCCCCACAATTTAAACAAAATATTTATAAAATTTTAAGTAATAAAATGGAAACAATAATATATAAAGTTTGTAATAATTATGAAGATGTTAAATCAATTATTATAAATGTAAGAAATGGTAAGCAAATTTCATTTGAAAGGCATATGCTTCTAGATACTATTAAAAATTTATCTCTTATAGCAAAAAATGATAAAAATTTTATTCAATCAGTTCAATTGCAAATTAAAGATAATGTAGGACAATATGGAATTGATGCTGAAAAATTTTGCTTTGATATTAAAAGAAAAGAGAGAATGTTAGAAGTTTCAGCTCAAATTAAAGAAAAACAGCAACAATTGCGAAAAATACATGAAGCAAATCAAAGCAAAGAACAAAAAACAATTGAATTACCAGATTTAAATAAAAAACAAAATATGAATTTAGAAACAGTAGATGTTCAAACTTTACCTCAAATAATTAACCCATCATTAATGCAAAAAAGAATGAAGTTGCCTAACGGAGTTGAAATTCCTGCTAAACAATATATTCAAGAGATAGTTTATCCACAATTACCTAGTACAGGAGTTATTATACTTAAAAATGGTAATCTATTATCTATACAACAATTTATTGAAGAGTGTGTTATGTTTGAATGTCAAGAAAAGTACAATGGTGATTTTTCAAGATATATGACTGAAAATACTAGAAATAACATAGGTGTTATATCTTTTGAATACAATGATAACAAAAAGGAAATAAATCCAGTAGAAATAACAAATTTTATTAATCCAACATTATTAGAGAAAAAAATGATATTACCTAATGGTGCCAATATATCTGCTAAGCAATATATACAAGAATATTTTGTACCACATATTCCAGCTAATGGTCGCATAACTTTAAGTAATGGTAATAATATATCTGTAATACAATATATAGAAGAAATATTAATGTATGAAGGACAAGAAAAATATAATGGAGATATCAGTAAAATATTATTTAACACTACTAGAAATAATGTAGGAACAGTTAATACAGACTTGAGTAAAATTCAAAATACAATAATGCAATATAAAAATCAAGTAGAAGAGTTAAACAAAAAACAAGAAGCAGATATGGAAGGTGGACTAAAAAAGTAAAAAATATTTAATTTCAATTTTGATTGAAATTGGAGTTGATATAAAAATTAAAATATTATTTAGATTTTAGAGTTTTTTAAATTGATTATAAATAATGAATATTTACGTTACAATTCATAGCCAAATAAGAGATAAAAAAATATCTCTTATTTTAATATTGCTATAATTTTAATGTTGATAAACACCTTAAATTTG
>CANRJN010000082.1 GCA_947630945.1 uncultured Bacilli bacterium
TAAAAGACATCAAATACTGCGATATCATCTTTTCTTCCATCTCTAAATAGTGCTTCACTCATGGTAAATTCATAATAATCTGTTAACATTGTTTTATTCATTTAATTTCTCTCCTTCTTTCTAACTAGTTTTATTCCTGATGCTACCAATTCTTTAAAAGTATTTTCTTTGACTTCTTCTCTATTTTCTTTTAAATTTTCGACTGTATTTGTAACTATTACGATATCAATATCACGATCATATTCATCAAAATAGCATCTTAAACTAATAGCAAAATTTTTAATACAAATATCGGTAAGACAACCCGCGATATAAACTTTTTTTAAATTTACCATTTTGTTTAATGTTTCCATCAATCCAGGAGCAAATAAAGCACAAGTTGAATTTTTATAAAATACTTGATCAGCATCTTTTTCATAAACTAGCAACTCTTGAATAGTCTTACTTTCTTCACTTCCCCTTAGACAATGTTCAGGATATCTTAACAGTTCTATACTGCTTTTAGTGTGAGCATCATTTACAAAGAATAAGCCTTGTCCTTTCAAATATTTTTCTTCTTCTATTAAAGTAATAATATTATTTACTATTCCTTTAATAGTGGTATCAGCAAGTAACCCCTCATTACAAAAACCATTATTCATATCAATTACAAATACGGCTTCAGTCAAATTCTTTAGATCTTCCATTTTCTTTCTCCTTTCTTATTAACAAATTGTTAATATCTAATTTTAAAATTTTTAACAGATTTGTTCTTCTGTTATTAACATTATATTAAAAAGAAAAATATTTGTCAAGTACTTTTTAACAAAAAATTAAAAACATAATTTTTCAAAATAAAAAAAAGGTATTACCCTTTTTATTGATTATCATAATTGTATACACCATGAATCTTTTCTAAATCATCATCAGTCAGTTCTTTAACTTGCCATTTACCATCTTCATTTTTTACCACATCGAAAGTTATTGTATATTCGACAGTATCATTCATCTTTTTCATTTGTTCTAACTTATAATCAAGAAATTTATTATTATCATAAATACCATCTTCATCTTTAAATTCATCTTGATGATCATTTAAATAGGCTGCGGCATCATTTTGGGCTTTATATAAATCATATACCGTTATTTTTGCCTCTACTGTGGCCGTATCACCATCATATTTTTCTTCAACTATTTCATATTTTAAATCACTATATTGTTTCTTTAAAATATCTCGATATGTTTCTTCTTGATTATTAGTAAAATCTTCTTCATCAATTACATCCTCTAAATCGGTTAAAACACCAGTACTTAAATTTTTATATTGATCTAAAAATAATTTAACAGCATCCTTCGCAGATGACCTAGTTAAAGCACAACCTGTTAATGCTAAACAACTTAATAATACCCCTAAAGTTAAAAATAATTTCTTCATATTCTTCCTTCCTTACACTTTTATAATGAACTATTTTTAAAATATTATACATTGTTATAACTCATTTCAATAATCTTTGATATTTTTTCTTCTTTTTGAGAAATGTTATCTTTTAATTTATTTATCATAGTATTATATATTTTATCTATATCATTTTCTAAATCATCAAACCATTCTAAATATAAAAATTGTAATTTACTTATATTTTTATCATTATATAATTTAGTTACTTCTTTTCTTATATTATCTTTTATAATATATTCTTTTCTTAATATTGTATTTTTAGGATTCTTAGAAACTATATTATATTCTATATCAATGCTTTTTATGGTGTATATTACTTCTAATAAATTAAGTTCATCAGTAAGAGATAAGGCACTATATTTATTAATTATTCCATCACTATTAAATTCTAAAGCAATAGCATTATTTTTATCCGCTAAAATACAAGCATATTCTATATAATTATTTTTTAACATTGTTTTATTATAAATAATATTTAAAAAATCTTTAGTTACTTGAACTTTATTATTAATAAAATCTTTAAGTACTTTATTACTTACTTGAAATAAAGGTATTTTTTTTACTTCTATAAAATTATCATTCTTTTCCATTTCATAAAAAGAATAACTATTTTCTAAAAAATCTAATGTGATGTCGTAATAAAAATTCATTTATCTTTTTCCTTTCTAAACCATAGTAAATTAATAATATACCTATAAATAAAGTATACATATAAGGGTTTCTAATAATAAAATAAACAAAATCTAAAAAACTATACCCAATTGTAAATAAATTTAAATAAATTAATAATAAAAATAATCCAATACTACATAATATTATACCTATAATTATAGAAATTATAATTATCACCTATAATATATATTATGTAAAGTATTGAATTATTTGTTAATTAATTATTCATTTACTAATGTTGAATATCCATTAGAACCAACTTTCCAATTGCTAAATGTAAGTTCATAATCTGGAAAATCCTCTTTTAATGTTGGTATTGATATACTTTCAATATTGTTATTTAATGTATCTGTTAATCCTTTTATTTCACTTTCAGTTTTAGGTATTCCTATACCTTCTTTATCACTTCCTGCTATTCCTTCTCCTTCAAGATAATATGCATTTGATATATTGTATTCTCCTGGGCCAATTACTCCTATTCCATATTTATTAGAATTTGTTAATATTCCAGCATTATAAACATTATTAATATATCCTTTATTAATAGTATTATTATTTATTCGATTTTCAAATATTCCATTTATATTATTTGTATTAGTAGTATTTGTTATATTTCCTATATTATAACTATTGGCTATATATGTATTTACTAAACTAGTATTAGAATAAATATTTCCTATAATTCCACTTATATATACAGTTGAAGTATCTTTTGTACTCTTTATATTTCCTGTGTTATAACTATTAGTTATATAGGCTATGCTGCCATAAGAATTATATCCCATTATCCCACCTATTGTAATGGCAGAACTAGAAACTTCAAAATCTGTTTCCATATTTCCAGTATTGTAACATTTATCTATTAATACTTTTGAATTGATATTGATAAACCCTACCATGCCTCCAAATCTTGAACCACCTATAACATTTGCTGTATTATATGATTTAGTTATTGTTGCAATTGAATTATTATAAACTAATCCAACTATTCCTCCAACATTATGATTTGATACGTTATTTGCTACTTTTTTTATAAATATTTCTGATCCTGTACTTTCACTTTCATTTATATTTACATTACCATTATTTTCAACACGGCCTATTATTCCTCCAGTATTTGTTGCACCTGTTCCATTTATTGTTAAATTTAAATTTCCAATATTTTGTGAATTATTTATATCAGCATTACTTGTTCCTGTTACATAGCCTGCTATTCCTCCAGCGCGTGTTTCACCTGTTCCATTATTGGTTATTGTTAAATTTGCCATATTATTTGATGTATTTATAATTGCCTCACTTTTATTAATATATCCTATTATTCCTCCGACATTTGGCGAACTGCTTTCATTGCTATTTGCTTCTATTTCTTGTTTGTTTTTTACATTTTCTATTTCTACAGTTGCATTTTGACATTCTCCAAATATTCCTCCGACACGATTATTGTTATTATTTGTACTAATTATTTTATCTTCAGCATTATTTTCTACATTTTTTATTTTTATTATATTTCTATTTTCGTTATTACTATTATAAGAAAAACCTATTATTCCTCCGACATTATTGTTTGCATTACTACTTGTTACATTTATTCCTGCTTTATTTTTTGAATTATTTATTTCAATACTTCCTTTGTTTCTTACATAACCTAATAGTCCACCTACAACTGTATTATTTGGACTATCATTTTTTGCTTCCATATTTTGTTCATTTGTTACATTGTTCATTACTACTGTTGCTCCATCATCTATTCCAACTATTCCTCCGACATATGGCCAAACAGTTCCACTTACTTCAAGCGTTATTTTTGTTTCTTCATTATTTTTTAGATTTTGAGAATTTTCTATATTTAAGGTTCCCTTTACATTTCCAACTAAACCTCCTAGGTATATATTACCACTTGTCTTTGTACTTGTTACTTGGCCCTCATTTATGGTATTTGTTATTGTTATTACATTTGATGCTGAATTATCTCTGCCTAGAATTCCACCGGTATGTTGGCCCAAGTTATTTGTTACTGTTCCATAATTATGGCAGTCATTTATAATTAAGTTGGTATCACTATTATTATTTAAGCCTATTATTCCTCCTAGATTATCTCCACCACTTAAATTACCATAATTTTCACATTTTTGAATTGTTAATGTTCCAGAATTCATTTGACCTATTATTCCTCCAAGTGAATAGTCATTTGTTGTACTACTAATTTTAGTTTTATTTATACATTTTCTTATTATTGATTCTCCTTTTGATGAACCTATAATTCCTGCATTTGCATCAGCAGTTGTTTTTATTTCTCCTGTTAATGTTATATTACTTATTTTGGAATTCTTAATATAGCCAAATAATCCTAAATGCATTTGGTCTTTTGAATTGTTTATATAAATGTTACTTAATGTATGTTTCCCTCCATCAAAGTTTCCTTGAAATAAATTAGTTATATTTCCTATTGGAGTAAATCCTTCTCCATTTGGGTCTGTTAATTGTTGTTGTAATTCTTCACTATTTTCTCTATAATCTTCTATTTTTTCAAAGTCTAAGTCTCTTGTTAATACATAATATTTGCCTTCTTTAGTATCTCCATCATTTACTTCTTTACTTAAGTCCACTAAATCATTTATTGTTTGTATTTCTTTGATTAATGTTTCTGTAGTTATGATTATCTTTCCTGTTAATTTCTTTCCTGTATTTAGTTGTTGATTATAATTTAAGTTTTTATATGTTACTGTTATTTCCCATTCGTCTGTTATATCTCCTTCTGATACTATCTTTTCATTTTCAGCTATCGCATATAATCCTTCTTCTTCCGTTATATCATATGTATTATTTTCTAACTTTTTTAGCCTCTTTATTTCTTTTTCGTATTCTTTGCCATTTTTCTTTATACTTATTATTAATTCTGGTATTCCTTCATAGTCTGTTAAGTCTTCTTTTTCTTTTTCTTCTTTTGTTTTAAATGTCTTTATTTCTTCTCCTTTGGTATATCCTGAATACTCTATATCATTTTCTTCTATTAATAGATATACATTATAATTTCTTTCGGCATGATTGGTTGTATTATTGGCTATTAATCTGGCTTTAGCAATTGATGCATCACTTACATCTTCGCCTTTATTTTTTAAATTATCTGCTCCTACACTTAATGATATTTCATCTATTGTTGAAAATGTTAAGTTATCTGTTGTTCCTGTTGTTGCCTCTATATCAAATGTTCTTGATGCTCCTGTTTGGGCTTTAAAGAATGCATAAGCTGCTCCTATTATTAATGCTAGTAAAAATATTATTGCTATTATTAAATTTATTATTTCTTTTCTTTTAGTTTTAACTTTCATGGTACTTCTCCCTACTATATATCTTGGTTTTACTTACCTATTATTATTCATTTATCATTATACTGGTTATATAACCAATAGTCAAGTAACCACTTTTGATTTTATTATGTTAATAGGAGA
>CANRJN010000083.1 GCA_947630945.1 uncultured Bacilli bacterium
AATTGGTATCTATTATTTCATAGATATAAAAGTATTCAAGAAAGGTGTAAATGTGGATTAAACAATTTTAATAAGTGTAAATTACAATTTATATAAGCAGACTATAATTAAGTTTGCTTTTTTAATATTATTAAAATAAATGTTTATATATTTAATACATTTTTATTTCTTTTTATTATTTAATTCTTTTGGTATAGTATATTTTAAATTAGAATTTATTTCTATATTAGGAAGTAAACCTTTATCAAGTGGTGGATATTTTGATTTATCAAGTTTTTCTAAATTAGGACTTATCATTGGTATTATTTCATTTAATCTTTCTAATATATCATCGTTTGTTATTTCTTTATTTTCTAATTTAGATAATTCAATTTTATCTATTAAATCAGCAATACAACCTTTAATAGCAAAATCAATTTTTCTTCTATTTTCTATTTCTTCTAATACATCAAAATAAAATTGTTCATAACTTTGTATTTGTTTTTGATAATCTGCAATAGATCTTTTATCTGTAAGATCTCTTCCAAAATTCATTTCTAAATCACTATATCCAGCAAGTTTCATTAACTCTACCATACTTAAATTTAAAGTATCAGCAATACCTTTTAAATATAAAACATTTGGTTTTAATCTTGTACCTGCTTCAATACGAGATACTTCTGCAGGATCCATGTTTGCCTTTCTTGCTAATTCTCTTTGTGAAATACCTATTTCTTTTCTTGCTTTATTTATAAGTGAACCAAGTTCAGTAGTATTTTTAAGCATATTAAACACCTTCTTTTTAATAAATTAAATATAACATATATTGATGAAAAAATCAACAAAAATTATATTGACAAACTCACTACATAATGTTAGAATGACAATAATTGATGGAATACTCATAATGAAGGGAGGAATGTTATGAATGAGGTTAATGCATCTAGAAATATTACAACAAAATAATAAAAGTATTTCAAAAATGCTATTAACTAGAAAAGTAATAAAAATATTTGTAGGGAAAACTCGGTAATCGTTAATAAGGTATTTTATTAAATATCCTAGAATAATATTAACTGACCAAACTTATTTTAAAATATTTATTAACTCATTATCAAATATGGAGTGTTGCTACACAAATAATAGTTACTTTGCTAGAAATAAATAAAAATTAAGGAGTGATGTGTATAACTAAAATAGGAGGATATTATTTATAGATAATAAAAAAGGGGTAAATAAAATGGGGGTTAATTATAATATTAGTCATGTAATTAAAAATAATAAAATTATAAATGAAAATGATTTAAAAGATATTATTGCAATGAAATTATTACGAGTTATTTTAGCAGAGGAAAATAGTGTGCATATAAATAATTCATAATATGTTGTGTAATATCTGTATAGATTTAAATTTGCTACAACTTATCAGAATTGAGGTGTTGTAGTAAATGGAAAAAGTAGGTATTTATTGCAGACTATCTGATGAAGATAGATACAAAAAGAATAAAAATGATGATAGTGAGTCAATTGCTAATCAAAAAAGTATGCTTTTAAAATATGCTTTGGATCAAGATTGGGAAATTGTTGATATATATTCTGATGATGATTATTCAGGAGCAGGAGTTGAAAGACCAGACTTTAATAGATTAATTAATGATTGTGAAAACGGTAGAATAAATATTGTATTATGTAAAACACAGAGTAGGTTTTCAAGAGATATGGAAGTAATAGAAAAATATTTACATAATAAGTTTGTTGAATGGGGAGTTAGATTTGTAAGTATTGTTGATAATGCTGATACCAATAACGAAGCAAATAAAAAATCTAGACAAATTAATGGGCTTGTTAATGAATGGTATTTAGAAGATTTATCAAATAATGTAAAAAAATCATTAAAAAACAAAAGAGAAGATGGATTATTTATGGGAAGCTTTGCACCATATGGTTATATAAAAGATCCTAATGATAAACATAAACTTATTATTGATGAAAATGTTGCTCCAATTGTCAAAGAAATATTTGAAAAATATAAAAATGGACTAGGATATTATAAAATATGTGATAGTTTAAATCAAAGAAATATATTGTGTCCATCTATTTATAAAAAATCTATTGGAAGTAATTTCGTATGTTGTGGCTCAACTTATGAAGCCATAGGATTATGGAATCCAGATACAGTTGCAAAAATGCTAAAAAATGAGGCATATATAGGTAATTTAGTTCAAGGAAAAAGGACAAGTGTTAGTTATAAAAATCATAAATTTAAAAGTGTACCTGAATCAGAGTGGTGTAGAACTGAAAATGCACATGAACCAATTATTGATGATGAAACTTGGTATTTAGTTCAAAGAAGATTAAAAAATCATCATAGACCTATAAAAAATGGTAAGGTACATATTTTAAGTAGTAAAGTTTATTGTGCTGATTGTGGAAGAATATTTATGAGAAATTTATTTAATGTTAAAGGTGAAAATGATACATTAGTAAAACGAGCTTATCTTCAATGTAAAGGGCATAAAAAGTATCATATTTGTGATAATATTAAAGCTATAAGATATGATGTCATAGAAGAATATGTGCTAGAATCTATTAATAGTTTATTGGAAAAGTGTAATGAAAAGTTATTAAAAGATAAATATAGTTTAGAATTAGAAAGACAAAACAGACAAAATAATTATATAGTTAGTTTAAATAAAGAAAAAGTCAGTTTAGAAAAGAAATTAAATGAAAGTAAACTATATTTCAAAAATCTTTATACAGATAAAATAAATGGTATGATTTCTGATAATGACTTCTCAATGTTAAGGGAAGAATATTCAAGAGATGTCGAGTCTTATCAAAAAAGATTAGAAGAAATTGCAAATGAAATAACTAAAACAGAAGAAAAGAAAGAAAATACCAAAGATATTGAAAGTATATTAAAAAAATATAAGCATATTGATAAATTGACAAGAATAATTGTTGATGAGTTTATAGAAAAAATATATATTGGTAAATATGATAAAAAAACTAAAACAAGAGAAATTAAGATAGAATGGAATTTAGATTTGTAAAATAACCTATTAAAAATTAATGTTACCGGGTTTACTTCGTACCAGCCACGGCGGATCAGATCCTGGGGCAGTAGCAAATGGATTAAAAGAAAAAGATTATACATTACTTATTAGTAAATATATGTATGATAGATTTAAAGATTTAGGAATACCTGTTAGTTTAACAAGAGATACAGATGTAACACTTTCTCCAAAAGAAAGAACTAATAAAGTTAAAAGTTTTTATGGAGATGGTAAAGATGTAATTGTTATATCTAATCACTTGAATGCAGGAGGAGGAGATAGTCATTGTGTAACTAATGTATAACAATTAAAGCCAAATTAATAATTTTATAAATAAACATAAACCTCGGTAATTGATTGCTAATTACCGAGGTTTATGATATAATTGCAATACAAGGGAGTGGTAATATGCTTTATACTTATAAAGAACTTTTAGAAACTGAAAAAAGCAGATATAATATTGAAAAAAAATTAAAAAAGAAAGAATTATTTAAAGTTGAAGATGGTATTTATTCCACAAAAGAAATAGTTAATCCAACTCTTATATACGCAAAAAAATATCCGAATGCTATTGTAACATTAGATAATGCTTTTTATTTTTATGGCTTAACCGATGTAATTCCTGATAAATGTTATTTAGCCACTAAACAGAAATCATCGGTCATTAAAAATAAAGATATTGTTCAAATATTTACAACTGATGAATTATTTGAAATTGGTAAGACCCAAGTTGAAATAGATGGGATGTTAGTTAATATGTATGATAGAGAAAGATTATTAATTGAACTTATCAGGAGAAAAAAGCAAATACCATTAGATTATTATAAAGAAATAATAAATAACTATCGTGATAGTATATATAAAATAAGTATGAGAAGAGTGGAAAAATATGCTAGTCATTTTAATATAGAGGATCATATTTTAGATACAATACAGTTGGAGGTTTTGTAAGTTGAATATACAAGAATTAATTAAAAAATATCATAACATTGGGTACAATACTCGTGATGCTATGGCAAAAGTTGGACAAGATATTATACTTTCAAAAATTTCTAAAAGCCCGTATATAAACAATGTAACCATTAAAGGTGGAGTTGTAATGCACAATATCTCTAAAGATAAAAGGCGAGCAACTAGAGATATTGATTTAGATTTTATAAGATATTCACTTGAAGATAATCAAATAAGAAATTTTATTAGTGGACTTGGAAAAGTAAAAGATGGTATAAAGTTAGAAATTATAAATGATGAAATAATGGAACTTAAGCAACAAGATTATAAAGGTAAACGATTAGAACTTAAGCTAATTGATAACTATGATAATAGTATTGTTATTAAATTAGATTTAGGTGTTCACAAAAATGTAAATATAACCCAAGAAGAATTAGTATTTAGTTTAGATGTTTTAAATGAAAGTGTTGTGTTACTTGTTAATTCAAAAGAGCAAATATTTGTCGAAAAGTTAAAATCATTACTAGTTTTTGGTAGGGCTTCTACTAGATATAAAGATATTTTAGATTTTTATTTTTTAATAAATGAAACAAATCTAGATAAAGGTAAAACATATTTGTTAATAAATGATTATATATTTTTAAATGAATCATTAGAGTATTATAATATAAATGATATTTATAGTGAATTAAAAGGAATATTAAATAGTAACAGATTTATTAGAAACTTTGATAATATTAAAAATAATTGGTTAGAATTACCGATAGATGAAGTGGTAAATAGCATATTAAATTTTATTGCTAGTTTGGAATATGTAGGGGTTTAATTAGAAGGGAGCAAACTTAAAATGAAAGTAAAATTAGATGATGTTATAGAAATGTTAGAGTTTGTAAATGATGGAATGGATTCCAGTGCTTATTACAATGATAAAACAAATAAATTTATTTATATAGGTGAATATTCAGATATGAACGAAGATGAAAAAGAAGAAATATATAATAATTGTATAGGACTACCTACTAAATATTATATTGATGAATATAGCATGATGGAAGAATTTATAAAAACTATAGAAGATGCTAGGCTTTACAATCAATTACAAATTGCCATTAATGGACGTGGTGCTTTTAGAAGATTTAAAGATACATGCATTATTTTGATATAATTGAAGATTGGTATAAGTTTAGAGATGAAAAGTATAAAGAAATTGCCATAGAATGGTGTAATAAAAATAATATTAAATTTGAATAGGAGTGTTTAAAAATGGATGAAATATTAACTTTTAGAATTGGAATAGAAGGGTTAGAAAGTAAAATATGGAGGGAAATAGAAATCCCAAGTAGAAGAACAATAGCAGATCTTGCATATACTATACTTGCATCATTTAATTCACTAGCATACCATTTATATACCATTGAATACAAAGATTATTTATTTGATTGCTGGGTTTGTCCGGAAGAATATCCTGACTTTGATGAATTATCTAATGCTGTTGCAACGAAATTAAGTGAATTGAAATTAGAAAAGAATGACACTATGAAAATGGAGTA
>CANRJN010000084.1 GCA_947630945.1 uncultured Bacilli bacterium
TTCAGCACTAGAATTTGAAACAGATGGATATAAAGTCACAGAATTTTCAGTAACATTTGTTGCTTTTAATGTTGGAATTAAATCTGTAAATGTTTCCTTTTCTTCCTCTTTAGAAAATTCTCCACTAGCCACTAAAGCATCTATTTTATCTGTATCAAACGACATCTTAAAATATCTTATGTATTCTCCACTCATACTCCAAGTACCAGTATCATCCTCACCACTATATTCATAATGCTCTGTTTCCATTTCTATTCCATAAGTATCATAATCAACATTTGTTAAATCAATATTATTTTCAGTATCTACATAATCTATATCTTCATAACCACTTAAATTTAATATAGAATTAACTACACCAGCTAAACAAAGTGTAATACCAAATTGATTAACAGCAGTTTCTTTTGACAAAACAGTATCACTATCAATATATTCTATATATTCATCCGTATAATTAAATGTCATTACTTTTTTCGAATCAATATAAATATCTAATTTTTTATTAGCACTATCAACAGACGAAGTAAAACCCATTCCTAATTTATTAAATTCACTACTAACTTCATCGATAGTTAACATTTTTGCAAATACATCATTAATACTTGAAAAGAAAATAATGCAAACTAAAAATAAGCCAATAACTTTTCTATATTTCTGATAAAAAAATTTTTTAAGCATCACTAACCACCCATTACTCTCTAAAATTAAATCTTTTTTCTTATATATAAAAACAAACTCACTTATAAAATAAGCCAAGTTTGTAAATTTACTAAATGGCAGGGGTAGCAAGACTTGAACTCACGACATTCGGTTTTGGAGTGCAAATCGACTACCCTCCGTCTTTGCTAACCATATATCAATTATACTAGAAAATAGGGCATTAAGTCAATTACTTTTAATCATTTTTAATTGACTAAAAATTAAAAATAATTAAAAAAAATCAACAACAGTTTAAGCATTTGGTACACAATCGGTACAATAATTTTGAATACCTAAATTTTTGTGTACCAAAATGCAAAAAACTAATGTAAGGGGTTTAATTTATACGAATGAAATTTAAATCTTAATTCTAGGCTCTAATGTATCAATTTTTATAGTATGATACAATGCTTGAAATCCCTCAAATATATGATCTATCTCATCATCATCAAGCATCGAATCTATATTTAATATCTTATTAAATATAGGGAATAAATCTTTAAAATAATTTTGACACCTTTCTAATTGTATATCAAAATTAGAATCATCAATAAATTCATTTCCAACTTTTTCTAAAACACTAATTAGTTTTTTTGTATCACTAAAACGATTAGCAACTATACGATAAATATCTGCCATTGATAAACCTAATTTATTATAAAATTCTTCTTCGTATAACTGAACAAGTTTTTTATCTTCATTAAAGTTTGCTTGTGCGTAATAAGTAAAAGTCGTTTCTATATTTTCATGACCAATACGATTTTGAATAGCCTTTAAATTCTTACCATGAGCAACATAAAATGATGTATTAGTCGCTCTCATATTCTTTAAAGGAACATCTTTTTTAAGTCCTATCTTTTGAATAAATAACTTAAATTCTCTTGTATAACGATCAGGATCTACGATATCCATACTATCCCATGCAGTAAAGATAAAATCATCATCATTAATAACAAAGCCACAAGCCTCTTTAAATGTCTTATAGTTTTTCAACAATTCTAATACATAACTAGTACAAATAATTTCTCGTTCACTTTTCTTACGCTTAACAGGTTTAATAATATACCTGTTATCAATTTTAGATTTAACAAAAGCTCTTTCAATACTAATAGTACCACGATACCAATTAATATCGCTCCATTTAATAGCAAGAGCTTCCTCTCTACGAGTACCCATATCCATCATAAATGTAATTAAAGTTTTAAATCTGATATTTTCAAATTCTAATTTATCTTTAATATAATGCATTTCTTCTTCAGTAAAATATTCTTTATCTTCAGCAACAGCATGGGGTTTTCTTTTTACACTATCAAATGGATTACTTGATATAATTTTTAAATCATCTTTAAAATAATTGAATATTTTATGAACGAAAGAAAAAGGCTTATAAATGGTATTTTCAGAAATCCTTTTTCCTTTATTTTTCCCTCTAGTTACAGGGCGATCCCATAAGTAATCAACAAAAGCCTGTGCATAGTCATCATCTATATTATTTATGGGAACATCTAATATTCCATAATCAGAAATATATTTACTATTTTTAAAATTATAAACATCTTCTTCATAAGTAGATATCTGTATAAATTCTCGTTCATGATCTTTGTTTCTTTCTTTGATATAAAGTTCTATACCATCCCTAACTAAATCATATTTAGTTACTTTACCTCTAGCATCTTTTAAAGTTTCTTCTTTATCTTTAATTTCTTTTAAATCTGCCTCAATTTGTTCTAACATTTCATATTTAGTTTTTATAGCAGTTAATAAATCATGAACTAATTTTGTTCTTCTTTTATCAAATGCAGGAATAGATACTCTAAAATCATTAGAACTTAATTCAGTAATATATTTTAAATCTTCATCAGTAATCCCTAATCGTTTGGCTTCACTATAAGATATAGAAAAACGATCTACTACTTTTTTATTTAAAAGTTTGGCTATCGATTATTCCTCCAACTATCTAATTTTTCAGGAACATCATTGACAACTTTTACTTGCTTTTGTGATAAGTAATCATCGATATCACTTAAATTAAAATATCTCTTATTCCCAACCCAAGTTACTTTTAAATCCCCATTATTAATTGCATTAGTTATTATATGTTTAGATAATAATGGATAGAGTTCTATAACTTGATTGATACTATATAAATCATCAGCTTTAGCAGTATCAGTTTTTTCTATTATAGTGCCATCTTCATATTCTTTAATTAGTTTACCTATATTTAAAATTAAATCTCCCAACGATAAATTTTTATTATTTATACATCACCCCTCCAAATTATAATCTAGGAATATCATGAGTTTTCTCTAAATTATTAGTTATAACTTCCATGATAAAATCTCTTGCTTTTTTATGCATCTCACGAGCTTTTACATCTTCAAAAGAATAGGTTTCTAAATCAGCACCATCCCACATATTTAATTCATTACAATTAATATGCTTACCAACAATAACCTCAATGTGATTATTCATAGATCTATTGCTAGGCAAATATACCCAAAGACATAAATCAATTAAAGGATTATATTTATCATATAATTTTAAAACAGAGCCTTGCTCTTTACCATTATTAAAATTTTCTGCAACACCATCAATATTAATTTGAACTTTATATAACTCATTAATTACAGATTTAATAACATCTTCACTTTTTTTAACTTTTTCATTCCATACTATCATATTTTTATATCCTCACTTATACTTAATATTTCTTTTACATAATCATCAGGAATATTATTTATTAAATAATCATTAAAATAATCAATCCAACTATCTTTAATATTATAATAATCTTTATCAGAGTAATTTAATGAATTTAATCTTGTTGCTCGATCTTCTTCATACCAATCACTATAATCATCTAATTCTTCAATAGCAGATTTAACATTAGAAAAATTATCAAGAATTTCTAAAAATTTATCTTTTTTACTATAACTGCTATCATTTATAAAATCATACAATGAATCAAGATCATCACTATATCCATTGTCATCCCATTGAGATAAGCCTCCATTTTCTACCTGATAATTAAAATTACCAAACTTAACTGCAATTTTTTCATAGTCAGTTAATTGATTTAAAAATTCTTCTCGGCTCATATTATTATCTTTCCATTTATCGTAAGCATGATCCATAATAAACTGCCATAAATCATCGGTTTTACCATTTATAATATCTTTTAAAACTTCCTTATTAAGAGTCGATTTAATTTCAAAAAGATTTTCAATTGATGCAATATCTTTTTCACGAACACACTCATTAAATTTTTGAACTTCAACATCTGTAAATTCTACATCAATTTTTGGATTATACAAATGAGTGTACAATTTTGCTAATTTTGTAATATCTAAATCTTCATTCATTAAATTTAAATATTCCACAATACTATTTATAAAAATTTTATTTTCTATTTCAAATCCTCCTTAAAATATTTATCCCAATCACTAATTTTAAAAATTCTGTGATGATAAATCATATATTGTTCTTTTAAATTTAAAGGGGATATCATTAAATAACGATGTCCCCAAAATTTAATCCATTTCCATTTTAATTTAGTTATTTTCATACTTTTAATGCCTTATATTCATCAGCCCATAGTCCAAGATTTTCCTCATACATTTTATTATAGTTATTAATTATCTTTTTTGAATAATTAACTATGGTATTGAAAGAATCTTCTATTTCTTGAAAATCTTTTTCTTTACTCCAAGAATAAAGATACATTTGTGAATAATCTCTTGTATCTAATCCTAGATATTTTGAAACAACATAAGCAATAGATTCAGCTTCAGTCTCATATTGATTTCTATGTTCCTGATATTCTTTATTATTATTTTTTAAATGTTGATGAGCAAGACCATGAGCATATTCGTGAACGATAACTTTTAAACGCATTAAGTTGCTTAATCCTTTTTTAATAACTATGGTATTATTTTTCATATCACAATAACCTTTAGATCCATCATTTAAATCTTCATATTTAACTTTAAATCCATCTTTATATATGGCTTTAATAAAAGTATCAGCAACACCATCAGCTGATGGATCTTCTAAAACAGGATTTAATTCTTCCTCAATAACTTCCAAAGGCATATCTGTTTGACTTGCATCAAAGACAGTACCGACACCAAAATTAGTTACTTTTTCTTTATAAAACGAAACTGAATTATCTTCTTTATCCTTATATTTTTTTAGTTCTTCTTCATTTAACATAAAGAGTGGTTTTATTTCAAATGTTCCATCATCTTTATTAATTTTAGCAAACCTTAAAAATGATGGAATTAATATTTTCATACCTGTTTCATCTTTTTTTACTTTATAGCCCATTTTTGAAAATGTCCTAAAAGATGCCACATATTTAGCATTAGGATTTTGTAGCCAAATTAAGCATTGATTATTAAATGAATAATTATTAAAGTTAATAATGTTATCTAAAAATCTTTTAATATCAGACTCATCCTTAAAACTATCAATAGCTTGTTTTTTTAAATTAGTTAAAATATTTTTAACTTCATTATCCAATTTTTCTTTTTCCTTTTCATCCTTTAAATTCTTTGCTTTAAAACTTATTTCTGCAATTTGTTTTATTTGATCTTGTATTATTAATATTCCTCCTTAAATATTTATATTTTTGTTATTATTGTAGACATCTTTTACTTTGTTAAATATAGTGTCATCTGATAAGTTAGGGTAGTAAGATTTGACTATATCTATTACATTTTGATAATCATCAGTATAATAACATTCGTGATTATTTAATTCATCTTCTATTAGATCTTCAATTTTTATTTTACTAGTAAAATCTTGTTTTAATTTAGGCAGAGTTTTTTTAAAAAA
>CANRJN010000085.1 GCA_947630945.1 uncultured Bacilli bacterium
AAGAGACTGATATAATCAATCTCAAATATCTTTATTACCATGGATTGGTAACTTTACACAAAGTTTTTTACACTCTCGTTGGTAATATTGCTGCCATTTTTTCTATATCTTCTGTTGTTTCTTCTTCAATAATATCAATAACATCATCAATTGTAATAATTCCTACTAATTTATTTTCACTATCAACAACAGCAACACTAGTTAAATCATAATCTTTAATAATTTTAGCTACCTCTTCTTGATCCATTAAAGTATTTACAGATATTATATCATCATCCATTATATCTTTAACTATCATATTTTCATCATTAATAACTAAATCTTTTAATTTAACACTGCCGATTAATTTTCTACTTTTATCAGTTACAAAACAAGTATCAATTGTTTCCTTATCATCATATTCACGTCTAATCTTTTTAATAGCATCTTGAATTTTTATATATTCTTTAAAGTCAAGATATTCAACAGTCATAATACTACCAGCAGAATTATCAGGATATTTAAGTAATTGATTAATATTTTTTCTTGTTTCACTATCAACTTTACTTAAAAGTTTATTAACGACATTAGCAGGCATTTCATCTATTAAATCAGTTGCATCATCTGCTGACATATCATTAATAATATTAACTGCTTCTGTATCACTAAGCGAAGTAATAATATCTGCTTGTGTATCAGTTTCTAAATTAGAAAATACATCTGCTGCTTTTTCTTTTGAAAGTAATCTAAATATTTTAATAGTTTCACTTTTAGATAAATCTTCTAATATTAATGCAATATCATATTCATTCATTTCATTTAATAATTCTTTAATTTTTAAATACTTCTTTTTTTCAATTAAATCCATTATTTCATCTATCACTTTTACACCACCTTTTTCTATAAATGCTAATAAATTATACTATATTTTTAATCAAAAGTGTAAAAAAAATTAAAAATAGTATCAATAATTTAGTATTTAATGTATAATAATACTGAAATTTAAGGAGAAATATTTATGAAAAATGATATTCCAAATCACATCGCGATAATTATGGATGGTAATGGAAGATGGGCTACAAGACAAGGATTAAAAAGACAAGAAGGACATTATGCCGGATATAAAAGACTTAAAAAAACAGCATTATATATTTTAGATAAAGGTGTTAAATATTTAAGTGTATTTGCATTTTCTACTGAAAACTTTAAAAGAAGTAAAGAAGAAGTAGATTATTTAATGAATTTATTCATAAAAGCCTTTAAAAGTGATAAAAATTTCTTTATTAAAAATGATATAAAAGTAGTATTCTCAGGAAGAAAAGAACCACTTAGTGATGATGTTTATAATGTTATGAAAGAAATAGAAAAAAGTACTGAGAATTGTAAAAAAGGTGTATTTAATGTATGCTTAAATTATGGAGGACAAGCAGAAATAGTTGATAGTACTAAAAAAATAGTAAAACTTGTACAAGATGGAAAGTTAAATATAGATGATTTAAATGAAGAAAACTATTATCATTATTTATATAATGATTTACCAGAAGTTGATTTATTAATTAGAACAAGTGGAGAAGTGAGAATTAGTAATTTTATGTTATATAGTATTAGTTATGCAGAAATATATTTCACATCTACTTGCTTTCCAGATTTTGATGAATTAGAATTTGATAAAGCACTAGAAGATTATCAAAATAGAAATATTACAAAAGGTAGTGTAAAGTAGGAGGTAAAAATGAAAAAAATATTAACAGGATTAAAACCAACAGGAGATTTAACTCTTGGTAATTATATTGGAGCAATAAGTCAAATGGTTAAATTACAAGATGAATATGAATCTTTTGTTTTTGTTGCTGATTTACATGCTCTTACTACATATCAAAATCCAGATGAATTAAGACAAAGAATTCGTAAATTTATAGCAATGTATATTGCTTGTGGAATAGATCCTAAAAAGAATACTATTTATATTCAATCTGAGAATGAATATTTAGGTAATATTTCTTATTTACTTGAATGTAGTACAACTTATGGAGAAGCATCAAGAATGATACAATTTAAAGAAAAAAGTAAGCAAAATGCTAATTTTTCAGTAGGACTTCTTACTTATCCAATATTAATGGCCTCAGACATATTATATTGTGATACTGATTTAGTACCTGTTGGAATAGATCAAAAACAACATGTAGAACTAGCAAGAAATATAGCAGAAAGATTTAATAATAAATATGGTTATACTTTTAAATTACCAGAACCATTTATAAATTCAAATGGACAAAAAATAAATGATTTAAAATATCCAGATAAAAAAATGAGTAAATCAGAAGAAAATCCAAATGGAGTAATTAGTTTATTTGATAGTGTAGAAGATGTTAAATCTAAAATTAAAAAGGCTACAACTGATAGTTTAAATAATATTCATTATGATAAGGAAAATCAACCTGGTATTTCTAATTTATTAAATATTGCATCTATTTTAGATAATGCTAGTATAGAAGAATTAGAAAATAGATTTAAAGGAAAAGGTTATGGTGAATTTAAATCTTATGTTGCTGATGTTGTAGGAAATTTTATAGAAAAAATTCAAGCAAAATATAATGAAATTATAAATAGTAAAGAGTTAGATGAAATATTAGATGCAGGTATTAAAAAATCAAGAGAACTTGCACGTGAAAAATATGAACTTATGAAAGAGAGAATGGGGTTAATAAGATAAAAAAATAAATAGATTGGACTATTTATTTTTCTCTTAATTCTAAATATACTATTAAACCTAGTAGTATATTTTTTATTTCTTTATTAATTTGAAGTAAGTTAATTTGTCTTTTTGCTAAATTAAATAAATTATTCATTTTATCAGTAGCATATTGTAAAGAGCCAGATTCTTCAATAATTTTTTGTACTTTTGTGTCATCATTTTCTGTTAAATCTTTTTTACCATAATATTTAAGTAATTCATTTAAATATTCTTTTTTATTAATCTTTATATATGAATAAAGTATTGTTTGTTTAAATTCTTCAATATCGCTAAATACAGGTTTTCCAAGTATTTGATTACTACTATAAATACCTAAAATATCATCTTTAATTTGAAAAGCAATACCAACACCCTCTAAAATACTTTCCATTTCTTTAATATCTGCATCTCTTGAATTTGAAAGTATCATACCAAGTACAAATGGACCTACTACTGAATAATATGATGTTTTTAATTTATATATTTCCATTATATCTTCTTCTTTTAATTTATTATTTTTATCATATTCTTCAATAAAAGGTAAATAAACATCAAGTATTTCTCCTTTAATAGTATTAATAACAATATTATTATAATAAGAAAATAACTTACTAAAATTTTTATTATCTTTATAGTTATCAAGTATATATTCATTTACATAATAAAATCCTAAGTCTCCTATACAAAGTGCTAGATTATTATGAATATTATCATTAGAGTTAAATTTCTCAAATTCTTTTTTATAACTATATGAAATAGTTTCTTTACTTCTTCTAAAAGAAGAATTATCAATAATATCATCATGAATTAATATTGAAGTTTGAAATGCTTCATAAGATGATGCTAGTTTTAAAGCATAATCACTATCTTTATTTAATTTATATCCAAGATCTATAAGTAATGCTCTTAAATATTTACCACCACTATTCATATTAATAAATTTATTAGTAGCATCAACTATTATTTTATTATCTTTTGATTTCATAAAATCATTAAAATTATTTATTTCATATTCAATATCTTTAATTCTATTTTTATAATAAATATAAAATTCTAATAGGTGAGCACATTCATTTATTGTATCAGTACTAATACTCTCTAATCCAGAAATACCAATTTTATCACTTTCATTAAAATCTTCTTTTTTAATACCTTTATAAAATTCATTAATATTATTATAAACATAAACTTTTGTATTTAAAGAACAATTTTTAGTTAAATTATCATTATTACCAATAATAATTAATTTATCTACAGTTTGTGATAAATCAATAGTATCTTTTTCAATATTAATTTGTCTTTCATAAATACTATTATCAAGTTCATAATCTATATGATTTTCATTTAAATAATTTTGTAAATCATTTAATTCATTTATATTTGTTTGCATAGTATAACAAATATAATAATTATTTTTATTTATTAATTTATAGTCATTAGTATTTTCAATTATTAAAGATTCATTATTACAAAAACTATTATAATTTATAACTTCCATAGAATTTTTATTTCCAACTATAATAATATTTATATTTTGATTATAATTATTTTCTATATCTTCACGAGTCTTTTCTATATATGAAGAACAAGATTCATAAAAAAGAATTTTATTTTTATTTAAATATTCATAAGTCTCTTTCTTTTCACCATAATAATTTAATACTAAAATATCATTTTCTTTTAAATTTTTATAATTATTAATTAATTTAATATTAGTATTTTTTAATAAATCTTTTAGATTTTTATTATCATTTAAAACATAAATCGTTTTATCACTATATTCTTTTGATAATGAAATAGCAATATCTAATTGTTTATTTGTGCAAGAATAAATACCATAATTTTTAGGGTAATATATCATAATTCACCTCTTGTTAAAAATTATAACATATATTTTGATAAGTTAAAATATGTGTAAAATTTTGTAAATAAATTTACTTACATATTGATATATACGTATATTATTTGTTATTATTAATTTGATGATAGGAAAAACCTATATGGAAAGGAAGAGTGAAAATAAAATTATGAAAAAGAAAGGATTTACATTAGTAGAGTTACTAGCAGTAATTGCAATTCTAGCAATCTTAGTAATTATCGCGTTACCAAACGTACTTAGTATGTTTAGAGATGCAAAAGAGAATACATTTGTAGAAGAAGTACAAAAACTTTATCAAACAGCAGAAACTGCATATATTAATAGTGCAATGGGAACTTCTACAATTAGTTGTTTTTCAAGTATTGGAAGTGATACACATTTAGATTTAACAGGTAGAGATCTTAAATATACTATACTTTTTGGTAGTGATGGTAATATTACAAAAGTAGTTGCTGATGATGGTAGTTATTTAATGAATGCAGGTACTGGTAAAGCAGAACTTAAAATTACTGATATAGTTTCAACTAAATCAAAAGGTGATGGTAAATATGCACCATCTGCTAGTGCATCTGATACTTTTGATACAACTTATACTTGTGCATTATTACAACAAGCAGCAGCCGCAGAATAATAAAAAATTAATTAAAATTATCGAAAATAATTATTTAATGCTCAATTGAATATTAACTCAATTGAGTTTTAATTTATAATATTTCTAATTGTTAGAATTTTAAATTAAATTATTTTTCTTTTTTGTTCGTTAAAAAAACAAGAAATTTATTGGGTACCTCTTGAAATATATATATATATACGATATAATAAAAGGGTAAAAATAATAGGAAAGAGGTACCTCATAATGAAAAAT
>CANRJN010000086.1 GCA_947630945.1 uncultured Bacilli bacterium
CATAAATATATTATAATTCAAAAATTACCAATCACATAGTGATTGGCGATTAAAATTTATTTTAATCTTTTTTTATGTTTAAATTGAATAATACTAACAATTTTGCTAAAATACTTTTAAATGCAACCAAAAGTAGACAAAAAACAACTTAAAATTGGTGTTGCGCAACCAATTAAATTAATATAATTTGTCTTAGAAAGGAGAGAAAAAATGAATTTAGGTGATAATCTTAAAAAGATTAGAAAAGAAAATAATTTATCACAAGAACAACTAGCAGAAAAGTTAGGAGTATCTAGACAATCAGTTTCAAAATGGGAATCTAATCTTGCATATCCAGAAATGGATAAAGTATTACAATTATGTAATATGTTTGATTTAAATATTGATGAATTATTAAATCAAAATGTAAAGGAGGTTAAGAAAAATAAGCAATCAAAAGTAAACATAAATAAATATATTGATAGTTTTTTAAACTTTATTACTAAAACTATTGATATGCTATCATCAATGACTTTTAAAAATCAAATTAAATGTTTAATTGAACAATTCGTTGTTGTTGCTTTTATGTTTTTTGCATCAATAATATTAAAATATTTAATATTTGATACAATAGTTATTGATTTATTACGAATATTACCAGATTCTATATATTATACTGTATTTGCTATTATTAAAGATTTATTTTTAGTTGCTTATATAATATTATGTATTATCTTATTTCTACATATATTTAAAATTAGATATTTAGATTATTATGAATTTAGTTTTAAAGAAGATGAAGAAGATAATAAAAATGAAAAAGATGCTTTAATATTAGAAGAAGAAAAAACTAATGAAAATAAACAAGAAGAGATACAAAAAGATATAAAAGAAAATGAACATAAAAAGTTTTTTGTAAAGAAAAGAGAAAAAATAATTATTAGAGACCCAAAACATTCAGAGTATAAATTTATATCTGGTTTATTTAAATGTTTACTATTATGTGTTAAAGCATTCGTCTTATTTATAGAATTATTTATACTAATTGGTCTTATTATGTTAGTTGTATTACTTACTTTATCATTTGTTATTATTAAAAGTGGTTTATTATTTGTAGGAATATTTATATCTTTATTATCACTAATAATTATAACAATAGAAGTAGTATTAATAATAAGTAATTTTATATTAGATAAGAAAACAAATAAAAATAAACTTGCTTTATATATTTTAGTTCCATTCTTAACATTACCAATAGGTATAGGTTTATCAATTATGAGTATTAAAGATTTTAATATAGTAAGTGAATATGATGGAAAATATATTGTTAAAGATGAAGTAACATATAAAATGGCTAATGATTTATTAATTAGTAGTGATATATATTATTTAGAAGATGAAATTACTTATATTGAATCTGATAATAAAGATGTTAGAATTGTATTTGAACATTTACCATTTTGTCAAATTAAATTAACTAAAAATAAAAATATGATTACTTACAAAAATTATTGTTATAACGATGCTAGTATTATAGATGGATATAAATACATAATTAATTTAATTAACAATAAAGTATTATTAAATCCTGATTATAAACTTCATACTTATGTTTATAGTACAAAAGAAAATATTGAAAAATTAAAATCAAATATGGAAGAATTCTATGAAAATCAAACTCAAAAATATTATGATGATAGATTAAATGAATTAATGGATTCAAGAAATTATTTAATAAATGAAAATGAAGATTTGCAAAATAAAAATTTTGATTTACGAATCCAAATAAGTGATTTAGAAGAAAAAATAGAAGAATTACAAAATCAAGTTAAAGAATATGAAAATATAATTCACTCTTCAAACGAAGAATAGTCCTTTAAAAATATGTCTTTCAAATAAGACATATTTTTTGATATAATTATTTATATGATTAATTAAAAAATGGATGGAGACACGAAATGAAAAATATAGAAATTATTAATTGTGATATAACTACATTGAATGTTGATATTATTGTAAATGCCGCTAATAAAACTCTACTTGGTGGTGGAGGAGTAGATGGACAAATACACAGAAAAGCTGGTCGTGAATTATTAGAAGAATGTAAAAAATTAAATGGTTGTAATACAGGAGAAGCAAAAATGACAAATGCTTATAAATTACCATGTAAAAAAATAATACATACAGTAGGACCTGTATATAGAGATGGACTTCATAATGAAAAAGAACTCTTAACAAATTGCTATATAAATTCAATTAAACTAGCAGAAGAATATAGAAAAGAAAATAATTTAGAAGAAATAACAATTGCTTTTCCTTGTATTAGTACAGGAATATATGGTTATCCTAAAAAAGATGCAGCAAATACAGTTATTGATACATTAAACTCACTTAATTATCCAAATATTAATGTAATAATTGCATGTTATGGAAATAGTGATTATGAAATATATAATTCTTTAATTAAATAATGTGTACAATATGTCAAAAATAATAATAAATAATATAAATTATTGTTTTTTATAAAAAATTATTTTAAAATTATATTGTAAGTTGTGAAAAAGATAGTAGGTGTTCAATTATGTTTAAGAAAATATTTATGACTTTGTTTGTATTATTATTTGCACTTAATATTACAGGTTGTGTAGATAAAAATAGTGATGCATATAAATTTAAGAAAGAATATGAAAGTTATAATAATAAAGAAAATTCAAATGGAAAAGAATATAGAAAAGTTAAAATCCCAAATGATAACCCATTTATTTATAAAACAGCAGATGAAATAGTACAAATGATGGATAATAGAGAAACATTTGTAGTATATTTTGGTTTTTCTACTTGTCCATGGTGTAGAAGTGTATTATCAACATTAATAGATGTTGCTAAGGACAATAATTTAGATAAAATATATTATGTTGATGTTAAAGATATAAGAGATACACGTGAACTTGATGAAGATGGAAATGTTATAACAAGCAAAGATGGAAGTGAAGGATACTATAAAATAATAGACAAAATGAGTAATGTACTAGCAGAATATACATTAACAAATAAAGATGGTGATAGTATTAGTGCAGGAGAAAAAAGAATTTTTGCTCCAAATGTTGTTGCTGTTATAAATGGTGTAGCAGATAAGTTAGATACAGGAATAAGTGATAAACAAACCGATGCATATATGGAACTTACAGATGAAATGAAAAAAGAAACATATAAAAAATTAGAATGTGTTATAAAATGCATAACTGAAAATAGTCAAAGTTGTACAATTAATGGATGTTAATCATCCATTTTTAAATGCAATTATATAATTGTTAAAACTAAAAAAATAATATATAATATTTATAGGTGAACATATGATAGAAATATTAGTATTAATTATTTTAATTTTAATAAATGGTATTTTTTCTGCAACAGAAATTGCTTTTTTATCTATAAACAAATATGAACTTAATAAAGAAGTAAAGAAAAATAATAAAAGAGCTAAAAAAATAGTAAATCTATTAAATGATTCAAGTTCATTTTTATCTGCTATACAAATTGCAATAACACTATCTGGTTTCTTAGCAAGTGCCTTTGCAGCAGAAAATTTTGCAAGTGAACTTGCTGATATAATAACAGTTACTTACATATCAAAAGAAACACTTACCAATATACTAATAGTATTAATAACAATGTTACTTTCATATTTTACACTAGTATTTGGAGAATTAGTACCAAAGAAAATAGGACTTGCATATTCATATAAAATTTGTTTTCAAATGGTAAATATTATAAATATAATTATCAAAATATTTAAACCATTTATTAACATTTTAAAATACTCAACAGATTTTATTGTTAAAATATTTAAAATAAAAGTTAAGAAAGAAACAAGTGAAGATGAAATAAAAGATTCAATAATTGATTCAAGTCTAGAAGATTTTGAAAAAGAATTATTATTAAATGTATTTGAATTTAATGATGTTACATTAAAAGAAGTAATGACTCCTAAAAAAGATGTTATATCAATAGATGTTACAAGTTCACTTGATGAAATAAAAGAAAAAATAGTTAAATATAAATATACAAGATACCCAATTACAAAAGATAATAATGTAATAGGAGTATTAAATATAAAAGATTTAATAGTTAACAATAAAAACTCTTTTAAAGTAAAAGACTATGTAAGAAAAGTAGTTAAATTAAATAGTGATATGGTAATAGATGATGCCTTTCTTTATTTAAATTCATTATATGAGCCATTTGCAGTAGTAAAAGAAAATAATGAATATATTGGAATAATTACAATAGAAGATATAATTGAGAATGTAATTGGTAATGTATTTGATGAATATGATGATACAGAAGAATAAAAAAGATAATATAAATTTTTACTTGTTTATATTATCTTTTTTTAATAGTAACTTTTCTGTTTCTAAAACAATATTTAATGATTTATTATCAATATCAGTAAGAGGATTATATTCTACAATATCCATTGAAACAATATTTAATTTATCAAGAAATTCTTTTACTGCAATCATTGCTTCATTTTTAGTTATACCTTTTTTAAATCTATTAGGAACATTAACACCTGGACATTCATTATAATTTATAGAATCTATATCAAAACTTAAATGTATATTTTTAGTTTTAGAATTTAAATATAAAATAGTATCATCAATACACTTTTGTATACCATATGAATTTATATCATCTAATGTAAAACATTTAATATTATATTTATTTATTAATTCTTGTTCAGCATCATCTATATCATTAATACCAAACAAGACAACATTTTCATAATTAACTTTTGTTTTATTTACATAAAGTTTTGTTAATTCATCTAGACCAAAACCCATAGAAGCAGCAAGAGGATATCCATGAATATTATGAGTAATAGTAGTTTCATTTGTATTAATATCAGGATGTGTATCTAACCATATAACACCTAAATTATCATTGTTACTAGCAGAACCTGCAATACTTCCAATTGCAAGACTATGATCTCCTCCAATAGTTATAGGTAAATAATTTTCTTTTTGAGTTTTAGAAATATAATCTGCAAGTAACAAGTCATTATTAACAACTGTTTTTAAATCACTATCATACTCTTTAACATTAATAATTTTATCAAATGAAATATAATCTTTTAAAACATTAATTCCTTGATTAGCACCCTCAACATGACATCCATCTTTTATATTAAATCCTACAAATTTTAAATTCATAATACATCCTTTCAAAAATTTATTACCTAAAACATTATACCATACGGCAGACGATGTCCGCAACCTAACATTTAATAAAAAAGCAAACCTCTTGAAATAGTTTGCCAAAACAGTATA
>CANRJN010000087.1 GCA_947630945.1 uncultured Bacilli bacterium
TATTATTTTCCTAGTTTTTGAAATAAAAAAATAACAGATAAATAAATCTCACCTGTTATTTATGGCTGAGTTGTAACCTATTGTACGCATTATTTATATAAATATTATCTACTGTTGAATTTTCTTGTTCTTCAAATATTCCATTTATATTATTTGTATTAGTAGTATTTGTTATATTTCCTATATTATAACTATTTGCTATATATGTATTTACTAAGTTGTTATTAGAAAAAATATCTCCTACTATTCCACTCATATGTACATTAGATGTATCTTTTCTACTTGTTATATTTCCTGTGTTGTAACTATTAGTTATATAGGCTGTACTACCATAGCTATTATATCCTATGATTCCTCCTAGTGTTATGGATGTACTAGTAGTTTCAAAATCTGTTTCTATACTTCCGGTATTATAACATTTATCAATTAATACTTTTGAAGAAGAATTAGTCCACCCTATTATTCCTCCAAACTTTGAACCACCATTAACATTTGTTATATTATATGATTTAGTTATTGTTGCAATAGATTTATTATCAACATATCCAATTATTCCTCCTACAATATGACTTTGGACATTACTTTCTGCTTTTGTTATGATTATATTTGATCCTATACTTGAACTTTCATTTATTTTAACATTGCTATTTTTATTAACATAACCTATGATTCCACCAGTACGTGTAACACCTGTTCCATTTATTGTTAAATTTAAATCTTTAGTACTTTGTGAATTAGTTATATCAACATCACTGTTGTTAATATAACCTATTACACCTCCAGTACGTGTTTCGCCTGTACCATTATTGGTTATTGTTAAGTTTACCATATTATTTGATGTATTTATAGTTGCTTCACTTTTACCAATATACCCAATTATTCCTCCTACATTTGGTACACTACTTTCATTACTATTTGCTTCTATTTCTTGTTTATTTTTTACATTTTCTATTTCAACTATTGCAGATTCACAATATCCTATTATTCCTCCAACATGGTTTCCTTTATTACCTGTACTAATTATTTTATCTTCTGAATTGTTTTCAACATTTTTTATTTTTATTATATTTCTATTTGTATCAGTACTATTAAAAGAATTTCCTATTATTCCACCCACTTCAATATTTGCATTATCACTTGTTACTTTCATTCCAGCTTTATTTTCTGAATTAGTTATTTCAATACTTCCTTTGTTTTTTACATAACCTAGTAACCCTCCTACTTTTATATCATTTGAAGTATTATTTATTGTCTCTATACTTTGCTCATTTGTTACATTATTCATTAATACTTTTGCTCCATTGGCTATTCCTACTAGTCCCCCTACATATGGCCAACTATTACCGCTTAATTCAAGTGTTAATTTTGATTCTTCACTATTCTTTAAATTTTGGAAATTTTCTATATTTAATGTTCCTTTTACATTTCCCACTAATCCGCCTAGGTATATATTACCACTTGTCTTTGTACTTGTTACTTGACCTTCATTTGTAGTATTTGTTATTGTTGTTTCATTTGAAGCAGAATTATCTCGGCCAAGTATTCCGCCTATATTTTCTCCTACATTATTTATTATTGTTCCATAATTATGACTATCTTCTATTATTAGATTTCCATTATTATTTTGTCCAACTATTCCGCCAGCATTATTACTTCCACTTATTTCTCCATAATTGTCACATTTTTGAATTATTGTACCACGTGATTCCCCTACTATTCCAGCATTTGACCATCCACTTGTTGTACTACTAATATTGGCTTTATTTACACATTTTCTTATTATTGATTCTCCATTTGATACTGCTATAATTCCTGTGTTTGATCTTGTACTAGTTTTTATTTCTCCGGTTAATGTTAGATTACTTATTTTGGAATTTTGTATTGCTCCAAACAATCCTAAATATTTATCTGCAGTTGTATTATTTATATAAATGTTACTTAATGTATGTTTTCCACCATCAAAGTTTCCTTGAAATGAATTGGTTGTACTACTTCCTATTGGGGTAAATCCTGTTCCACTTTGATTAGTTAATTGTTCTTTTAATTCTTCACTATTAGCTCTATAGTCATTTATATTTTCAAAATCTAAGTCTCTTGTTAATACATAATACTTTCCTTCTTTGGTATCTCCATCATTTACTTCATTACTTAAATCTACTAAATCATTTATTGTTTGTATTTTATTTATTAATGTTTCTGGGGTTATTATTACTTTTCCTGTTAAACTATTTCCTACGTTTAATTGTTGATTGGTACTTAAATTTTTATATGTTACTGTTATTTCCCATTCATCTGTTATATCTCCTGTTGATACTATCTTTTCATTTTCAGCTATCGCATATAATCCTTCTTCTTCTGTTATATCATAACTACCATCATTTAATTTTGTTAATCTATCTATTTCTTTGGTATATTCTTTGCCATTTTTCTTTACACTTATTACTAATTCTGGTATTCCTTCATATCCTTCTAAATCTTCTTTCCTTTTTTCTGCACTTGTCATAAAGTATTTAGTATCTGTTCCATTTGTATAACTTGAATATTCTATATCATTTTCTTCTATTAAAAAATATACATTATAATTCCTTTCTGCATGATTAGTTGTATTATTGGCTATTAGTCTGGCTTTGGCTATTGAAGAATCACTTACATCCTTTCCTTCTTTTTTTAATGTTTCTAATGATATATTTAGTAATATTTCATCAACTGTTGAAAATGTTAAGTTATCTGTTGTTCCGGTTGTGACTTCTATATCAAATGTTTTTGATGCTCCTGTTTGAGCTTTAAAATATGCATATGCTGATCCTATTATTAATACTAGTAAAAATATTATTGCTATTATTAATATTGTTATTTCTTTTTTCTTTTGTTTTTCCATTAGGTTACTCCTTCAATTATTATGGTTCAGAAGATTATCTTCTATCCTATATTTTATATTTTAATTAAAAAGCTCTTACTAGTCAATACTATTTTAGTATTACTTTGACACTATTTATATTTATTTTGAAATGATAATATAAAATTAACTAAGGAGTGATAAAAATGATTACAACAACATTAAGAATTGATGAAGAAACTTATAATGAATTAGTTAAACTTGCACAAAAAGAAGAAAGAAGTATTAATTCACAATTAATTTATATTCTTAAAAAATATTTAGAAAATACTAAAAATAATTCTAAAGAAAAAAGTAATGTATAATACAAATAAATAGAATTAAAGAAGCCTCTACTAAGGATTTTTATAAAACTAATATTGATTATTTACTTTATCGAACTGATATAAAGAAACCTTTAGCCAAGTCTATAATGGAAGAACACCAACCAACTGGTTGATGTTCTTATTATTTAAAAATTAATTTGTTGTTCAGCATCTTTGCTATATAAATCTTCAAATCGGCCACGTCTTGTTGTAATCATAAAGATACCTAAGCCTATTAGGAAAAGAATAACTGACATTATTTGAGCCATTCGAAATCCTCCAAGCATTAAAGAATCTGTTCGCATTCCTTCGATAACAAAACGACCTACACTATACCACATTAAATAAAAAGCCGTTGGTTGTCCTACTTTTGTATATTTTAATCTTCTAATAACTAAAATAATTAAAAAGCCTAGTAAACACCATAATGATTCATAAAGAAACGTTGGTTGATAATATATACCACCAATATTCATACCATTAATGATAAAATCAGGTAAATGCATACGTTGTAATTCGGCGATAGTTGTTGCTGCTCCATGAGCTTCACCATTAAAAAAGTTTCCCCATCTACCTATGGCTTGGGCTAAAATCAAACCAGGAACAACAAAATCTGTCATTCTTAAAGTTCTAACATGATATCTTTTACAATAAATTATCATTGTTATTAAACCAAAAATAATACCCCCATGAATGGCTAATCCACCTTCCCAAACTTTAAATATATCCCAGAAATTATGATATAAATTTAAATTAAATAAAACATAATATAATCTTGCTCCAATAACTCCAAAAACAATAGTCCAAAATATCATATTAAAAATATAATCTTTAGAATATTTATATCTTTGACCTTCTCTTAAGGCTAAAATTATCGCCAAAACTGCCCCAATTAAAATAAGAACTGAATACCATTTAATACTAATACCCGCAATAGTAATTATTGTATCACTCATTTATTTTCATCTCCTTATATAGTATATCATTTATTTTAATTATATAAAATATTTTTAACGATTTCTTTGTAAATATTCTTCATATAAAGCTTTAATTTCTTCATTAATATTACTTTGATCTAAATGTTCATAATCTTCTTTCAATTCTTCTATTGATTTTGGAATAACTATATTATTATCTAATTTATATAAATAATTTAATTGAGGATATCTTTTTAAAATAGTTGGAGTATTAATAATTGTTTTATTAAATAATTCATCTAATTCGATATCTCCACCTTCATATATTCTTTTAGTATCAAATAAACTATTTTGATATTTAGCTACTTCTTGCATTTGTTCGTTTCTATTAATAGCCTCTAAACCAAAAATTTCTAAAGACATTAATCTTGATTTAATGCCAATAGCAAAAGCATCCTTTTCATAACTTATTGATTTATAATTTTCATTATAATAATTAGGTAACATATCTCTTAATATTTTATCCTTCGTAGCAATCATTCCTAATAAACTAACTTCGTTGCCTGAAAAAACTTCTTTATATTGATAAGAATGTCTTAATTCATGATTAAAAATTTCAATAAATTCTGTATTACCATAATAGTATAAGGCCATAATTATATCTTTATTAAATCTTACCGTATTAGCAATATTTTCTCCTAGTACTAATTCATCTTCATCTATTTTTTGGTATTCTTCCCTAGGTAATATTTCACAAAAACTAGATGGATAACCATAAGTATTTTTCATAATATTTTTAGTATAATTTTTAATCATTTCTTCAAATATTTCATAACTAATAATTGGTGTTTGTTCATGATTTAAATTATTATAAAGAATAGCTCTAATAAAATAATTAGCAATATAGTTAGTAGTTCCTTTATTGGCTTC
>CANRJN010000088.1 GCA_947630945.1 uncultured Bacilli bacterium
TCTTACATATTATACTATAATCAGACTTATTTCTGCTTTTTTATTAAAACCGGAATTCCAAATAAAAATTAACGAATAGACTATTATAATTTTTTTGATTATTGACTTTTCTTATATATATATATATAATTCTTTTAGGGCGTGAAATTAATATTATGTCTTAATAAATATAAAAAATTATATTTATTATTTGGGGAAAAGGATGAAAAAATTAAGTAGAAAAAATAATAATATAAATAATAAAAAAGTAACTATTATAAGTTCAGTAATAGTTGTATTAATTATGATGATTTCATTTGGATATTCTTCATTTAGTCAAAGTTTAGGTATAGGTGGAATATCAGCAGAAGTAAGAATAGAGAAAGATATACGAGTAACAGGTGTAAGTGTATCAAAAAGTACTGATATGGCATTATCAACAGGGGAAGACTATAATGTAAAAAATATATATTCAACTATAACTTTACCAAATGAAAATTCAAGTGTTACATATAGAGTAGAAATAACTAATATAGGTAATGTTGAAATGGGAATATTAAAAATTACTACTAATAATGAAAATTTAGAAGCAGTAGTAACAAGTGATTATAAATTAAAAGAAAAAATATGTGTAGATGGTAAATGCAGTTTAGGAATAAAGAAATATATAGATGTAGAAGTTAAATATAAAGATAATAAATTTAATAAAGAAAATATTGAATATAATGTGTTATTAACATTTGATTTTAGACCATTTCATAGTGTAAAATATTATGGATTTGATGTTGATACAGATAGTTATCCAAAAGAAGTTTTAGAAGGTAATGATTTAATAATAAATTTTGATAGTCAAGTAAAATTAGAATATGTAAATGCTTATGTTGGTGGAGAAAAAATAACATTTGAATCTAATAGTAATACTATAAAGATTAAAAATGTATCAGGAGATGTAGTGTTTAGATATAAAACATTAGGTGAATATGTATTAGAACTTGGAAAAGATAAAACATGTCATTGGGGTGATCAAAATTCCACTATAATACAAACTGATAATTTTTGTAATGGTGATAGTGGATTTAATGATCCACCGCCTTATCATAAATATTTGATTGGAACTAATGATTGTCTTAATTTTAATTATGTTTGGTATTCGGGTTATATGTGGAGAATAACAGAAATATTAAATGATGGATCGGTGAAAATGATTACTGAAAATATTTTATCTGCTATAAATTTTGGTGAAACTGGAGACTTTGAAAATTCATATATAAAACAATGGTTAAATGAAGATTTTCGAGATACTTTATATAATTATAAAAAAATATTAGTAACCGATGCTGAGTGGGAGATATCAGGTTGGTATAGTTGGTGTTATATTGCTCCGCCTTCTACAACAAAAGCCACCGTTGGCTTATTAAGTTCTTACGAATTTAACAAGACTTCTGCATATGGTAACAAAAGTTTTTTAAATCTTGGACATAGTTGGTGGTTCTCATCACCTATTAATTTGGATCCTCCTTATACAGCTGTTGCTGGAATTAATCCAGATGGAACATTTACAGGATGGCCAGTGCCAAATAATGCTTTTGGAGTTCGACCTATGGTAGTTTTAAGAGCCGATGTAAAATTTAAAGGTGCAGGAACAAAAAATGATCCATTTGTTTTATTAGATGATATTGAACCTCCTGAACCTGGAGAGAAAATAAATACAAGAACTCCAGGAGAACTTGTTGAAATTAATGATATGTTATATCGTATAGTAAATACTCATAATGAAGATGGAAAACTTGTAACTAAATTAAAAAGTGCTAATTATGTAACAGATTCTGATGATAATGTTATTAAAAAGAAATTTGGTGATATGGTTAGTATGCATAGTTATAAAGATGTTGTTAATTCAGGAGATGAACAATATTGGGGAGCATATTTAAATGGTTCATGGCTTACAGATGATTTAAAAAAATATTTAGTTAAAGATACTTATTATGTAGATAATGTTCAAAAAGCACCTAATGATAGTAATATTGGTAGTTATAAAAATACTATATGTAAAAATAAAAATACTACTGAAACAACAGAAAATTGTGAAAAAACAGAAAAAACATGGAAAGGGTATGTTGGACTTCCAATTGTTGGTGAATTATTTGCTTATCCATTAGGTGGAAATGATATACATGATTATTTGACAGCTACAATGACTCCGTATGGTGATGGTGGCTGGCCAATGATTGGAGCATTTGAGCCAGAAACCCAAGGTATATTTCAAGAAACATATGACCAAGATTTTGCTGTAAAACCAACTATTACATTAAAAGATAATGTTATAATTACAGGTGGAGATGGAAAGACACCACAAACTGCTTTTACAATAGGATTAGAATAAAAAATAAAATAAAAATGATATAACCCTATCCAACTAGCCAAGGACTATATCATTTTTTTATAATACACATTTTTAAATAATTCTTCCATAACCATCTTCACATTACATAAACTAGTTGTATGTTTTCTTATGTATTTAGTAACCATGAAAAATATTTGTAAAACTAATTTAAAAATATTAAATTTATATAGAATAATAATCATTAATATTGTATAATATATTAGGAGTTTATAATATGAGATTTAATATTAAGAAGTTTAAAAGTAATATATTATTTTTTATATTTAGTTTATCATTAATAATTGTATTAATATTATTAAGTCTTTTATTTGGTAAAAAAGAAAATAAACTTGATAAAGTAGATTTAAATGATAAAGATATTAATATTAAAGAACTTGTTATAAATGAAATAATGACTTCAAATAATGGAGTTCTAGCAGATGAAAATGGTAAAATATATGATTATATTGAACTATATAATGGAAGTAGTGAAGATGTAAATTTAAAGAATTATGGCCTTAGTGATACTGATGGTAAAGTTAAATGGACTTTTGGAGATACAATAATTAAATCAAAAGAATATTTAGTTATATATTTAAGTGGTACAAAGGATGATGGGTTATATGCTAATTTCAAATTAAAATCATCTGGTGGTGAAGTCCTAGCACTTATTAAACCAAATGGAAAAGCACAAGATGCAGTTGAAACAATATCAATAGATTCAAATTATGTTATGGCAAGAGATAGTGAAGGAAAATGGGTAGTTCAAACAGAAGCCACACCAGGGTATGCTAATAACAATGAAGGACATAAAGCATTTTTAGATTCACTTATAAGTAAAGATGATAAAGAATTAGAAATAAATGAGTTCCTAGCATCTAATAAAGGTAACTTTAAAAATGAAAAAGGTGAATATAGTGGATACATTGAAATTAAAAATATAAGTGATAAAACAATTGATTTAAATAATTATAGTTTATCAAATAATGAAAATGTAAGTTTTAAATGGCAATTTCCAAGTATTAAATTATCAAAGGGAGATGTAATAGTAGTATTTACAAATGGTGTTAGTAATAAAGAGGGAGAACTTAGTACATCATTTAAATTAGAAAATAAAAATGGAGTAGTAATTTTATCAAATAACAAAGGTAAAATAATTGATAAAATAAAATATGAAAATCTTGCTAATGGAATTGCATATATAAAAGAAGGAAATGAATATGTAGAAAGTAATTCCATATCACCAGGATATCAAAATACAGTTGATGGTATTAAATCATTCCAAAAGAAATATTTACAAAATCCAAAAGATTTAATAATCAATGAAGTTATGAATTCAAATTATTCATATCTTGCTCAAAATGGTGGTAACTACTATGATTGGATAGAACTTTATAATAATAGTGGAAAAACAATTAAATTAAGTGATTATTGTCTTACAACATCTACTAATACAAAATGTATGTATAAATTACCTGATACTGAACTTAAAAAAGGTGAATATTATGTAGTAATGGCATCTGGTAATGAAGAATTATCAAATAAAAGTTATAAACATACTAACTTTAAATTATCAACAAATGAAGAATTATATCTAACATCTTCAAATGATATAGTAGATGCAATATATATGGCTAATATTCCAAAAGGATATTCAATGGGTAGAGGAAGTAGTTATGGAGTATATTATTTTAGTAAACCTACTCCAAAAGCAAAAAATGGTAGTGGAACTGAGGCTATCTCATACTTACCCAAGTCATCATATAAAAGTGGAGCATATAATGATGGTAATATAAAAGTTACTCTTAGTGGAAGTGGAAAAGGTAAAATTTATTATACAACTGATGGATCAAATCCAACTACAAACTCAAAAGTATACAGTAGTCCTCTTACTATTAAGAAGACTACTGTTTTAAGAATAATGAGTAAAGAAAGTGGTAAATTAAAAAGTGATACAGTTACTTATTCATATATAATGAATGAAAATCATACTTTACCTATTATTTCACTAGCAATAAATCCAAGTGATTTAAATTCACTACATTATAATGCATGGGTAGAAGGATACATGAAAAGTGTTGATGTTGAACTAATTGAAAAAGACAAAACAGGATTTAAAATAACTGCTGGACTTAAATTATTTGGTGGTTCAACAAGAGGACATGCAAAAAAAAGTTATGAACTTAAATTTAAAAAACAATATGGAGATGGACACTTAGAATATAAAGTATTTGATACAGTTGATAGTAGTATATTTGAGTCATTAGTACTAAGAAGTGGCTCACAAGATGAAATGGGGGACGCGACTAGAAAGACATTAATTAGAGATATAGTGGGAACATCTTTGGTAGATGAATACACAAGTGTAGATGTACAAGCATATAAACCTGTTGTAATGTACTTAAATGGTGAATATTGGGGACTTTATTTTATACGTGAAAAAGTAGATGAAACATTTGTTGCTAATCATTATAATGTACCTGCTGATAAAGAAAAAACAGATTTACTAAGAATTGATAATCAAGTAAAAAGTGGTAGTATAGATGCATATAATAATATGTTAAATTTCATTTCAAATAACTCACTTAGTAACAAAAATAATTATGCTAAAATTAAAGATATGATTGATAT
>CANRJN010000089.1 GCA_947630945.1 uncultured Bacilli bacterium
AACAAAAATCACTACAAAGCCTTATAAACACTTGGCTAAAAGTGATTTTTTATTTCTTTAACTGTCAAACTCGGGAATTAGTATATTTCCAGGAGATAAAGTACGTGGAAGAATTGATAAAATATCGTATATATAATTATATTTAAGGCTTTATCTTTACAAATATCAATAATTATGGTATAATTTATAGAAATTTAAAGGGGGATTTATGATAACATTAAAAGAATTAAATTATGTTGGTACTTGGGCATCAAAAGTACCATATCCAGGAATTCAATATGCACAAAAAGCAAGTGAGTGTTTAATTGAAGCAGTGGAAGAATATAAAAAGAATTATAAAGATAAGCAATATGATATTATATTGTCAGATGGTAATGAATTTACTTTTGAAATAATGTCTAAAAATTTATGTCATATGTTAGGTGTTGATTATAAAAATTTAAGTAATGAATTTTTTTGTAATTTTCGTAACTCTGTATTAAATTTAAATTCAAATGTTGTTTCATCTTATGAATTATTAAATGCTATTATTGAACATATTGATGATGTATTAAAATATGATTATGAAAATGGAAATAAAATATTAAATTATTATAGACTTATGATAAAATGTAATATATTTCAAAAATTATCTGATTTTACACAATTTAATTTTGGTGTTATAAATTTTGATAAAAATACTTTTAAGAATAACACAGGTAATAATTATTTTGGAAATACTGAAAAACTTTTATATGTTCAAAGTAATGAAAAAAATTGTCCATATTTTATGATGGGTATATTAAAAGATGGAAATAACGGAAATAATGATGATTTAGATGAAAGTAATTATGTTGTTGAAACACTTCTAGCACCTTATAATGTTGGAGAATTTTTTAGAGAACAGAAAGTTGCTATTCCAACACAAATAATGATAATAGATGATTTAATGAATAAATATGTTGCAACACCAAGAGAAAAAATAGCATTAATTAATCAATATAAATCAATTATTTTAGAATATGGTTTAGAAAATAATTTAGATATTTATGGAGATTATATTAGCATGCTATCTACACAAGATAATTTAACTTTATCTCATAAATAATTATTGACTATAAAAATATTATTATGTTAAAATATATTTACAAGACCTAGGATGAGTCGCTAAATGCTAAGCGTATGTTAAGTACGTTGCCTCCTAGGCATTTTTTATTGGTATAAAATTAAATATGAATATTTTTTATATTAAAAAAGCAAACTTTATTGAAAGTTTACTCTTACACATATTTTTCTATATCTTTTGGAACTTTATCATTTACAATCATATTTATAATTTTTGCTTCTTTTTCTTCACTAACTTCTCTTCCTGTTATTGTAGATAATTCATGTATTATCTCTTTTAATGTATCTTCATTTTTATAGTCTCCTTGTTGTAATTTTTTCGCTAAACTAATTATTGTATCTTTATCAACATTAGTTTTTGCTTCTATTCTTTCAAAAAGATTATCTTTCAAATTTATCACCTAATTTATTATATGTGATAATGATAAATTTGTCCTAAAAATTAAACATTAACCACTCAGGTTTTAATATCATTAAAAGTCCTATAATAATCATTATAATTCCACCTATCAAGTGAGAATACTTACCTAATTTATTTGATACTACTTTTATTTCTAATGTTTTCATCGCGAGTACAAATACAATAATATCATCTATTAAAAAGAAAAGTACATATATTAATGAATAAATTATTTTAGCACTAGAACTAACCTCGTTAATAGCAAGTATTTCACTAAACATAACAGGTAGTCCTAATGAACATAACAGTTCAATAATATTAACTCCAACTGCAAGTAACATAATCCCTAATAAAGCAAGTGGAAATGATTTTTCTTTTACTATTTTCTTAATAGATTTAATAATTCTTTTTCTATTTTTAGAATCAACTACTTCACAACCATCATCATTATTTTGTAAACTTCCTATAAATTTAATAACAGAATATGCACCAAATATAACTGCTATTAAAGATATACCTATTCTTATATATTCTAATTTATTTAAGAATACTGCTAGATTTAACCATGATATTAAAAATAAGAAATATACTATCGCAGATGATAATAAGAAAGTAATACCAAGTGCCCATTTTCTTCTTTTATTAGACATTCCTAAAAGCATAGATATTAAGAAAATAAGTATCCACATAGCACAAGGATTAATACCATCTACAAAACCAATTAATATTGCAGATAATAAAATTGGTACTTCTTTTGCACTTTTATTAATAATTGGAACTTTTACATTTTCATCTTCATATTTTTCATTTTCAATTTCTTCATTTGTATCTTCAACTAAACCTAAATATATTCCAACCTCATCTTTATATTTTGTATTAGCATAATAATTTATAGTATTTCTTATTCTTGTTGGTGTTATTTCTTCATCAAATCCGGTAACTGATGTATCACCAATTACTAAATAAGGTATTCCACTACTATTATCTTTTAATATTTCATGAACTTCTGCATATTTATTAGCATTATCTTCATTATACCAAACTTCATATTTATATAAACTTATATTATCCTTATCCTCTAAATAATCATTTAAAAATTCTTCCAAGGCTGCGCAATGAGGACAACCATTTCCATAAAATAAATATAAATTCATTTGTTTTTCACTACCAAATATTGTAATAGGTATAAATAAAATTAAAAACAATAATATATAAAATATTTTCTTCATAATTATTTTCCCTCAATAATATTAATAAACTCTTCTTTTTTATGTTCACCTATTAATCTTGTAATCTCTTTATCATCTTTATAAAAAATGAAAACAGGCATTATTTTTCCAGCATTAAATTTGCTTATGTCATCAAAATCGTAATCATATTCTTCTATTTCAATATCGTATTCACTCTTAATTTGATTAATTACTTTATTCATTATTATACAAGATGGACAGCCAAGAGATGCTATTTTTACTATTTTCATATTTACTCCAATCTAAAAAATTAATTACTTAATTATTCTAACATAAATAATTAGTTTTTACTATTAGTTTTTCTCTTTTGTATATTGTATATAAACTTTAAAACTAATTTTCTTGGAGCCAAACGATTCATAAAAACTCCTAGTTTCATTTTAAAACCTGGAATTATTATAAGTTTATGTTTCTTTAATTTTTTTAAAGTATATTCTGTAACATAATCACTTGTCAAAGGTTTCACTGCAAAACTTACATTTGCTCTATCATTAAAACCTGTTTGAACAGGACCTGGACATAATATGCTAATATGTACATTACTTTTTTCTCTTCTTAATTCTTCATAAATTGCCATAGATAAGTTATATACATATGATTTAGTAGCATAATAAGTTGCCATTAAAGGACCCGGTTCAAAAGCAGCACTTGATGCTACATTCAATATAGTACCACTATTTTTTGATACAAAATCTTTTAAAAATAATTTAGTTAAAATATGATATGCATTTACATTTAAATCTATCATATTAAGTTCTTTATCAATATCAGTTTTAATAAATAGTCCACAATCACCATAGCCTGCATTATTAATAAGTAAATCAATTTGACCTTTATATTTTTCATATAATTTGAAAGAATTTTCTTTAATACTTAAATCCATTACTTCAATTTCTACTTTTGTATTTAATTCATCTTTTAAACTTTTTAATTTATCTTCATTTCTTGCTACTATTACTAAATCATAACCATCTTTTGATAATTTTATTGCAAAATCTCTACCCATTCCATTAGAGGCACCTGTTATTAATGCTTTCATAAATATATTATCCTTTCTTATTTAATTATGCAAAGAATAGTCTAAAATGTCAACAATTAATGGACAGAAAGAACAATACGTGATGGAACATCTTTAGCAGCACCCCCTGTATCACCAAAACAAAATTGACCTGAATTAAAATTATCATCATTATCACCACCGCGAATTATCCAAGTACCACCAAAACGTGCATAATCTTTATACCAACCACTTCTTTCATTGGAACTATAATAAAAATCCCCTAATTCTCCGGTTGCATCTCCTAATATCCTATATTTATATGATGAAGGAGTAGACAATGATGAATACTTATCTAAATATTTATTGTATGTTTCATCTAATATTATGTTTTCCATTCCACTATTGGTTAAATTACTTCCCTCTCTATATGAAGTCATATATTCCCATCCGCCTCCACTCATGTCATATATACCTGTTATATTTCCAGTTGTTGATGCAGTATACCCATTACTTGTATTCCATTTTGTATTTTCTGTTTCGCTTACACTAGCATCTTTCTCTTTAGCTGCATATCCAGTTACATATCCTGCTTTATTATTTATTCTTACTTCATCATCTATTCCATATTTTGAGTGTGATAAATATGCTACTGCTCCCCATTCTGTATTTTTCATCATATGACTATCTAAATTTCTATTAAAATTAAACGCGTTCATAAAAGAAGTATATATAATTGTATTTCTCCATGAATATACATTTGGCCTTACTATTATATTTGATGGTTTAATTGTATTTGTTTCTTCTAAATTTTCTGCAACATCTTTTGACCAAGTTGTTGTATCAGTTATTGGTATATTTACATTACTGTTTTGATTATATTCAAATTTTCCTACCCAAAATCCATTACTTGGTATTGATAAGAATGCCGGATGGGTCATTAAATCTCCTATATCACAATCTCCATTTTCTCCACTTATCATTGGACTTGCACATTCTTTTTTAACTTCATCATTTGTTGTTGTCCTTGTTCCAAATTCTATCTCTATTTGTTGTGCATTATTAGGTATCTCTTCTAAAGATGAAATAGTTACTGTTGAATTATAATCTCCTAAATTAAATATTCTATAACTATATTTTGGTATCCATACAAAATAGCCCCTTATATCACTTTCTTCTA
>CANRJN010000090.1 GCA_947630945.1 uncultured Bacilli bacterium
TATATAAATTTTAATTATAATGACGATAAAAGGAGTGATATTTATGTTAGAAATTAAAGGTAGGGATTTAAAACTTATAAATGATTTAAACACCAGTATTAAAAAATGGTATATTAAAGAATATAAAGATGATGTATTAGGTGGTAAGCTATCACCTAATACAACTTTTCTTGATATTTATATTAATTTAAATAAAGGAACAGGCGCGACAATATATAAATTATTGGCTAATTCTCAAATTAGAGAAAGGGTATTTTTAAAATTATCAGAACTTATTAATATGGATTATAATTATCTATATAACAAGTGGCTTGATTTAAAAATAGATGATGAATTATGAAATATTCAATATATAAAGGCAATATGGGTAAAAAAATAAAATATTTAAGGCAAAATGTTTTTGGCTATTCACGCAAGAAATTAGCTCGTTTAGTAGATAGTGATTTAGAAACAATTATGATGATTGAAACAGGTGAATATAAAGATCCAGAACCACAACTTATATTAAGAATCGCAGATGTACTCGATTCTTTTTATATGAATTTTGTTAAACGAGATTGTGAAGATATTTTTTTAGAATGCCTAGATTGGGGTACAACCGATGAAATAAAAATATTAAGCATGAAAAATTTTACTTTAGCATTAGGTAATTTATTAGCTGATTTAATAACAAGAAAAGGAAATTTAAATGAATCAAAAGGTTAATTGTCAAGTTTTCAATATATTATTAGATGGTAATGGTAATTTTACAAATAAATATTCTTCTGTTGTTTCAGGTAACTATGATTTTGATGCATTACTTGAAGATTATTATGAATCTAAAGATATGGGATTAATACAATATGATAGTAACAAACAATCTATATGTTTTTCTAATTCTAAAAAAGCAATTTCGTTTTTTAATGGTAGAGATCAAGAAAAATATTATGAAGAAGTACATATACATTGTAATTCACTATTTGATTTTGACAATATTATTAAATATTTACAAGCTAATAATTATGATATTCACGAAACTAATACACTTCCTCATTTTAAAGAAGTGTATAAAGATAACTTTAAGAATTATGAACTAATGATTTCACCTATAACTGATGAAGTTAGTGCAACTAAAAATCTTATTAATATTTTATCTAAAAAAAGTCCTGAACTAATATTTAGAGCTTTAGCAATTCGTTTTGGAGAATTAGTTGATAATCCAAATGAAATAAATAATAATCTTATTCATACATTAGATAACATATATAATAAACATATTGCTTATAATAAGAATTTTGTTTTTTCAGAAAACATTTCTAATAAGTTATTAGCAATATCTACTAATGAAGATTCTCATAATTTAAATATAGTTAATAATATCTATGATATGGATAAAAACGAAGATACATATAATATTTAATTTAGGAGGGGTAGGTAATGGAAAAACTATATAAAAATAGTTTTAAAACTGTGTATCAAGCTGATATTGGTAGTGTTGTAAAGATTTGTGATAAAGATTCTAAATATAATAATAAACTTATGTATATGTCTGAGGGCACTGATAATGGATATTGTTATAAAGATTATAAAACATTTAAAAATGAACCAGATAAGATTTGTTATATTGCTGAATGTAATTTTGATGGTGATCTTTTTGTGGATTATGTAAATGATAATAAGGATAAATTACTTGAAATGGGTGGTATATCTTCTGCAAATTCAATAAAAAAAGAAATAAGAGAATGTTTAGAACATGATAAATATTTTTATGAATATGAAAAAAATGGAGTTGTTAAAACTATTGAAGCTAAAAATTTTGATAATGAAATGATAGAAGAATTTGCTGATTTTGTTTTTGAGATTATTGATTGGCAATGTGCGAGTTCTTTTATTTATGAAAATGATTGGGAAGATGATATTAAAGATTATTATGATAATAAATTTAAAAATGAAGAAATTTCTATTTAATATAGTTAGGGGATGATATTATAGAAAATGATTTTTTTGATTTTTTAAAAAGTAATAGAGTTATACAAACATTTAATTATAGTGATAGTTCTAAAATTATGGTTAGCAAAATTAAATTTAATGATAAATTAGACATATTATATGTGTTAGATAATTACAAAGGCGAACTTTTTGATTTAAGTTCTCCTTTTAAATATGGTGGTATTTATGATAAAGAGAATAATAAAGTTTTTGATCCAGAATATTCTGTACGAACTTATTTATTAAAATGGGATTATAGGGATAATAGGTCTATTACTTTATCTGAATTATATAATATGTTAAATAAAGATGTTAACGAAAAAATAACAGATTTAATAGATTCTGATAAAGATAATATTTTTAATATTAGTGAAGTTGAAATTTCTGAAGAAATCGAAGATAAAGATGTATTAGATGATTTTATGAATGAAAAAACATCAAAAACATTAGAAAATTCATATATAAAATATTCTACTAATAAGCCTAGTGATGTATTAGATTATTTAACTGATAAAAATGAATTTATAGAAGAAGAAGCACGAGATTTTATTATAGATAATAATACATCAATTTTAAAAGGACTAGCTATAACAGAAGAAAGAAGGAAAGCTTTAAAAAGAATAGAGGATAATAAAGAGCATCCGTATCATAAAATAAAAAGTATTGTTGATACCATTAAAGATAAGAATTGTGTAACAGTTAATTTAACAATAAATAAAAATGGTATTGAACAAACTTTTAAATATAGTGCAGATATATTAAAAAATCATTATAATTCCACTTATTTATCTCCTTTTAATATTGAAAAAGCATCTGAAAGAGAATTATATGAAGAAACTTTTGGTAGATGGGATGACTTTCATTACGAAGATATTGTGAAAATAACTTATGGAAAAAATACTATTTATGAAGATTTATCTTTTAAAAATAATGAAAATAGTGAAGAAATATGTCTTTAGTAGATAGTAGTGTAAATGATTTAAAGCTTCTTCTTCCTGACTATTTAGAAAAATACCATAATATAAATAATTTAAAGCATTTTTTTCATTGTTTTAATCCAGAACATATTGATAGACACCCAAGCATGAGATATTTTGAAAAAGGGAAAGTTTGTAAATGTTTTTCTTGTGGTGTTAGTTATGACATTTTTGATTTAGTAGGGATAGATTATGGTTTGACATCATTTAAAGATAAAGTTTCAAAGGTTAAAGAATTATATTTAAACTATGTTCCAATAGTTAATGAAAAAAAAGAACAAGTTTATGAGAAACATCATGATTATTCTAAATATTATAAAAAATGTTATAGTAATAGATACAAAAGTGATTACTTATTAAATAGAGGAATATCAAAAGAGCTTATAGAAAAATATCATATTGGTTATGATGAAAGATATAAGCAAATAGTAATTCCAATTAATAAAAATTGCTATTTTGCAAGGAGTGTAATTAGTAATTTTAAATATAAGAATCCTGGTAGAAGTGATATTTGGAATAAAGAACTTTTGTATGAAAATAATATAAATAATCACATTTATGTTACAGAAGGCATAATAGATAGCTTATCTTTAGAAATGGTAGATCCTAATATAAAAACAATAAGTATTAATGGCACAGGAAATATTTATTCTTTAGTGGAAGCTATAAAAGAATCTAATTATAATGGTATTATCATCATTGCTTTTGATGAAGATTATGGTGGTATCACTGCTTCCAAAAAATTAAAAGAAGAATTGGCTAAAATAAATATCAATTCTTTTTCTGTATCTTTAAGTTCTTCTAATGAATGTAATGATATAAATGATTTACTTATTCATGATAAGAGTAAATTAGAAAATAATCTAAAAAGTTTAGAACAAATGTTATCGCCATTAATAAATAATTTAAATAATAAAAAAGGGGAGGAATTTTGCCTTGAGTGAAGAAATTTTAAATCAAAAAATTGTTGAGCAGGATAAAGCATATTCAAAATATAAAAATAAATTAAACGAAGTAAAACAACATTATGGTGTTGAATTTGATGTAGATCATTTTAAAGATAATAGAATTAAAAATATAAAGTTTTCTAATTTAAAGTACAATGGAAATATTAATAATATATCAATAAGTTATAATCATACCTCTAGTAAATTTGACTATATTAATTATGAGTATAAACATGACAGTGATATAAAAGATATAAATTCAAAAATTTTATATACTGATTTAATTAAGGATTATCGTTTAAATTTAATAGTATCAGAAATAGATAAAATTAATAATGAATATATAAATGAATTGTATAAAATAGAAAATAATTTTAATTTAATTTCAAATTCAAAAGAATATGTTAAAACTTTTCAAATTAATCAAAATGAAGAAGATAACTAAAAAAAGTAACATATTTTTATTTAGATAAATAAAGGTTTTCTTTTAAAAAAGTAATACAAAATGTGCTAAATTTGTCAATTTTTCGCAAGTGCGAAAAAAGAATAGCGCTATTTTTTTTGCAAAAAAGCCTTATGAATAAAGGCTTTGCATAAAAAAATGGTGGCAACCCATATCCTGTTTGAATTATAGAGGGTTATTTTTAAGTAGAAAGAGGGTGTTTTTAGTTATGAGTAAGGTATTTAGTGTAGTTCTTCTTTTGATGTCATTTATTATTCTATTATTAGAGAAAAGTTCTTGCTTTGAAATTTTAGTTGTTGGATTACTATTTGTTATAATGCTAGAATTAGATAAAATTCGTAATGCAAAAAAAGATAAAAAAGATTAAGAAGGTGAAAAGTTGGCTAGATATTCAATTTATGTTTCTGATAATGAAGAAGAAAAATTATTACAATTTATGAAGTCAAGAAAGATTAGTAAGAAAAGTCAAGCAATTAAAAGTTGCGTTGAAATAGTTTTAAATAGTTTTGAATATGAAAG
>CANRJN010000091.1 GCA_947630945.1 uncultured Bacilli bacterium
AACCATTGTTTACCTTTAGCAAATGATAATAAGATATTATCATAATGGACATATTCTGGTAATTCTCCTTTATCACCAACATTAGGGAATAATATAATAATCCTATTATTACCTAAATAAACTAAATTAAATTTTTTTATTACTCCCGTTTTCGAAGGCATTGGTGTATAAAAATAATTTAAATATTTTTCTAATTTATATAAAGTAACTACTCTATCATTTATATTTTGAATATTATCAGCCTTTTCATCTTGACGAGACGCATGATAATATTTTATTGCTTCACTAGGTAAAACATTTAATTTTTCTATTTCAGAGTTTCTTTCAACTATTCTTTCCATTTCTGTTTTGATAGTTTCAATATCATCATGAGTTAGTATTTTATCACCTTTAATAACACCAAGTATTCCCTTCGGAACACTATGTTCATAAGTTATATCATAACCATATTCATGTAGAGCAACTTCAAAAATAAATTTTAATGCTGACTTATACATTTTATTACCTAAAAAGTTATCCACCGTAATAAATCTAATCTTACAATCTTCAGTTGCTTTCTTATCTAAAGAGAATATTTCGTTATTAATGCGTACTCCTATGGCATCTAAATTTGAATTAAAATCATTACTAATTTCTTCGAAAGTTGTCCCTTTAGTATAAATATGTTCACTACCATCAGAAAAAATTATTTTAACTGTATCCATATCAATTCCCCTAGTCTATAAAAAATTATAACATAATTATATTATTTTTTAAATAATTTTAGTATTAAAAATATATAAATTTAAAAACACTAATCCAATAATTAGTGTTTCTAAATTACATTGATATTCTATAAGGATTTGAAATAGTACCCTCTCCTGATACTAGTTTAACGTTTGAATTAAGATAAAATGTTGGCCGTACTGCATTACTAACACTAGTAATATACATATTATAATAAGGATAACCAACGCACGAAACCATCATGGCATAAATATAACTATCAGATAATCTTGTAATTGACCATTCTGATATTCCCATATATAGCCAATTTTCATTATTATGATAAGAATAATAATCATCCCCACCAAATCCTGGCAAATGCCAATATTTATTACTCATTGAATAATAATAATCACTCATATACATTAAACCTATTTTTGTTACTTGTGTGGATGTGTCCATTCCTTCATAAGGATATGTTAAATCTGCTTCTGTACAAGTTCTAGGTGTTTTATCATCAAAGCAACCACTATCTCCAGCTTTTATTTTATTCTTTCCTAGTTCTATATTATATACGTTTATAGCATTTGCATTGTTTGTATTATAAATAAAATCGTCTCCAATATTACCACTTACAATCCAAGTATGATTATTTATCATTTTTTGATATTTATCAGGAATATTATTATAGAACTCCTTATTTAAATTTTCTTTGTTTAATAAACTTCCAGACCATGTATTGTAGGGTATGCCACTTCCAGCCCAAAAATAAGAACCTATTTCATCTACATTAATATTTCCCTTATAATAATTTAAAAATTCGGGACTGTAATTATAGCCATTATCTATAGTATTATAAAATGCTCCATTTTTTCCTGTTTCCGTAGCTAAAGCATAATCAGCTTTTATTAATTTAACTTCATATTCTCCAGTATCTTCGTTTTTAAATATACCTATAATTCGATATAAATTATTATAGTTAGTTGTTTCATTACATTCATCTGCTCCAAAACAAACATAATTATGAACATCAGCACTTGCTCCACCGTAGCGATATGAATCATCATCTGCTACTAAATTATAATTTGTAAATTCCTTTTTTGTTGCATCTTCTAAATTATGATAAATTATTGTTTCATCTCGATAATAATTTTCTTTTATACAATTTGCTATTTCCTCATTTTGACATTTTATATTAAGCGGCATCATTATCGTTGTTATCTTTTCTGGTTCATATACTGTTGATTCTCTTCCTATTTCATCTATTGCCTTTATTTTTATTGTATATTGTTGTAATTCACTTAAACCTGTGAATGTATGGATATTAGAAGTATTTTTTTCTACTTCCGCACTTTCTAATGTTCCTCCTTCTATTGTATACTCATATTCTTTTATTTCTTTACTTCCTTTTGCTCCTGTTACTTTTATACTTATTTTATCATAACTTATTTCTGTTATTTCTATATTCTTTATTTCTGGTATCTTATATTTCGTGGCTACCAATTCTGTTTCATAGATATTACTTTTAAATCCTTCACTATCTACTACATAACTATAGATTATATAATTTGTATTACTTTTTAATCCTTCAAATGTGTATGTTTTACTTTCACTTAACTCATAATTATCAAAATCTTCAACTGATATTGTTTCTGCTTCTCCTACTTCTTCTATTCCAAAATAATATTCTACTGCTTTATTTGTTGCTCCTTCTGCTAATTCCAATGTTGTTGTTATACTTTCCTCAGTACTTTCTGAATTTACTTTATTTATATGATTTAGTTTATATGTTTCTATTTCTTCTTGAGTTATTACTACTTTCCCATTTATTTCTTTTCCAGTATTTTCATTTTGATTTACTTTTAAGTTTACTAATGTTACTTTTATTTGCCATTCTTGAGTTGTTTCATGTTTGTCATTTGTTTTTTCTACTTTTATTTCTTGTCCTTTCTTTATGGCAAATCCATTTGTTTTTCCTGTTATATCAAATCCACTTACATCATTTGGATTACTTTCATCTTTTTCATGATACTTTAATCCATCTATTGTTTTTATTTCTTCATTATCTGGTCCTATTACTGTTAATATTAACTCTGGATGTTCTGTTCCTTGTGTATATTTTAAATCATTTTTATCTATAACAAAGAAAACATTATATTTTTGTTCTGCTGTATTATTTGTATTATTAGCTTTTAATATAGCTTTAGCACTTACTCCATCACCTAGACTTTTATCTTTTTCACCAAAATTATCTTGGGATGCATTTATTACTATATCTTCATTTTCTAATTTTTCTGTTCTATTATGATTATCTATAACATTATCAGTAGATGTATCAATATCACTCATTAAAAATGACAATACATCTGTTGTTCCTGTTGTAGCATTAATATCAAATGATGTTCCATCCCCTACTTGGGCTTGAAAATAAGCATATGTTGCTCCTGCTACTAAAATTAATAATGTTACTACACCTACTGTTAGATATATTATCCCTTTTCTTTTATTTTCTTCTTTCATGGAACTACTTCCTTTCTATTTTCTATTTTTAATATACCATATATTTTTCAAAAAGTACATATATTAAATGTAGTTATTTTAATAAATGATATTAGATAATTATATTAGGTGTAACATTATGGAAATTAAAAAGAACGATAATAAATATATCTATGTTATTGTGGGAAAAAACATTAGAAGAATTAGAAAAGAACATAAATTAACCCAAGCAAAACTCGCGGAACTAATTAACTATGATGTTGGTACAATATCCAATGTGGAAAACAGTAGTTATCAAACGTTTAGTTTAGAATTTGTATATATTATTTCAAAAAGATTAAAAGTACCTATTACCGAATTTTTTAAAGATATTTAATTACATAAAAAAATGACAAATTTCAATTTTGCCATTTTTTATTTTATTTATTAGTTACATCTAAATTGCTAACATCTTGTTGCCATGTATCCATATAAATATCATTTCTAAAATCATCTGTATAATTTTTTAATGTACTATACAATTGATAACGAACATCACTACTCTTAGTTAAGTCTTTATCATTAACATCTTCTTTTAATGCATCATAGAATTTTTGGACATATTCTTTAACATTAATAACATTATTTAAACGATCTAATTTATTGGCAATTTCAGCAAAACGATCCTTTTTATATTCTTCAAAACTTTCATATTTACCTTGAGTAATTGTCTTTAAAGCCATTAAATCGCTCTTATAGTTTGCATCTGTTAATGCTAATTTACCAAATTCATTTCCTTCGTTGTCGGTATTTTTAGCAATAGGTGCTGATAAAGAAGAATAGAATTTTCGTTTTTCATAGTGAATATTACTTGCATATTCAACAAAACCATTATTATATCCTGCATATCCTAACATTTCATAAGAGAACCATTTGAAAGAATATGAATCTGAGAAACCATAGATATTATGTGGTTGATACCAGTGAACAACATTATAACCTTCGCCACCATAACGGCCTGGTCCTAAAGTTGATATTTTTTCTTTTCCTGGATATAACATAATTTTGTTATCAATTAAATCATTAATTGTATTTAATTTACTATAATCAAAATCTGATATTTGATCTAATTTAGTATATTGAGTTGTTGTATAAGCGACATTTTGAGCATAAGGATCTTCTTTATAAGTCAATTTTTCTAACTTATGTATAGTTCCATCATCATCACGATATTCCGTATAAACTTTGCCTTTATCATCTTTATATTCCATTAATAAATCTGCATTTGGATAAGAAATTTGAACCGCCAGTTTAGATTGAATTTCATCCGGTAATTGTAAAAATGCTAGGGCTTCCAAATAATCAGCAGTATAAATTGTTTCAAAGGCTTTATTATAGAAATCAAAGATTTTTGCTGGTGAGTTAATTCTTTCTGGTGTTAAGTTAGAACCTACAGCCTGTGATTTTTCATTTAATTTATCTAAATCAAAATTAATTGATAAGTTCATTACAATGCCATATTTTTCAAATGATTGCATTAAGAATGAATCGGCATAATCTTCTCCCCCACCATTGAAACGACGACCATTACTTCTTAAGAATAATCTAGAATCTAAGTTATGGGCTGATTCATGAGTAAAGGTTTTAAAGGTAACATGACCATTATCAAG
>CANRJN010000092.1 GCA_947630945.1 uncultured Bacilli bacterium
ATTCCCGAAAAAAAGGGAATTTTATTCTATAATCTAATTTTTTCTTGTCTTCGGGATTTTAGTTTTTAATTCAGTCAAATTTCAAATAAAAAGATTACACATTTTTATATGTAATCTACTCTGCAAACTCATAAATACTTTTCTTATCTTTTAATGCTTTAATTAAATAATCAATTTCTTCATACGTATTATAAAAATATAAACTAATTCTAACTGTATCTTCTTTATTATCTCCAATTTTAGCACAATGTTTACCACTTCTAACACAAATACCATTTGTATTTAAATAAAGACCCAAGTCACCAGACATAACACCATTTACATTAATAATCACTGTACTTCCTTCATTATCTTTATTATATATTTTAACATAAGGTATTTTTTCTAATTCTTTTATCAAATATTTTCTTAAATATTTCTCATGTCTTTCTATATTTTCAATACCAATTTCATTAATAAAATCTATTGCTTCACTAAATCCAATAATACCTGCTATATTAGGTGTACCTGCTTCAAATCTATATGGAATTTCTGCTAATTGCAAACTTCTTTCATTATAATTTAAGTTCATACCACCACCAAATGTATAAGGTATCATACTTTTTAACAATTCATACTTTCCATATAATACTCCAACACCCGTAGGTCCACACATTTTATGAGCGGAAAATGCAAGAAAATCTGCATCCATATCTTGTACATCTATTTTAATATGTGGAGCACTTTGAGCAGCATCAACAACTACTAATATATGATTTTTATGTGCTATTTCACAAATAGTCTTGATATCTCTTTTATCTCCACTTACATTAGTAATTTGTGCTAGTGATATAACTTTTGTTTTATTTGTTATTTTATTTATTAAATCACTTATTTGTAATTTTTCATTAACTGAATCAACAAAAACTATTTTAACATTCTTTTTAATTGATAATATCATCCATGGTAATATATTTGATGCATGTTCACTACTAGAAAGAATTATTTCATCTCCCTCTTTTAAATAATTCAAAAAAAATCCAAATACTACTAAATTTAATGAATCAGTCGTATTTTTAGTAAATATTATTTCTTCTTTTCTTTTTGCATTAATAAACATTTTAACACTTTCTCTTGTATAATCAATTTCATCATCTACTTTAAAACTAATATCATAGTCCCCTCTATGAGAATTAGCACTATAATCTTCATAATATTCTTTTATTTTATCTATTACTCTATTTGGTTTTAATGTTGTTGCTGCATTATCAAAATATATTATATTTTTTTCTTTCATTGGAAAATCATTTTTGTTTTTCATTTATTACATCACCTATTATAATATACTCATTTAAATAATATGAAAATATAATAAATATAATAATTGAAGTTATTATTTTTTTAATATATAATATATTTTAGGTGATTTAAATGGATTGTTTATTTTGTAAAATTATTAATGGAGAAATACCATCTTATAAGATTTATGAAGATAGTGATGTTTTATGTTTTTTAGATATTAATCCTATGAGTATGGGACATACATTAATTATTCCTAAAAAACATTTTACTGATATTAATGATATAAATAGTGAAGATTTAAATAAAGTAATGTCTACATCAAAAATTATAGTTAATTTACTTAAAGAAAAATTAAAACCAAATGGAATTAGATTACTTCAAAATAATGGAAGTGTTCAAGAAGTTAAACATTTTCATTTACATATAATTCCAATTTATACAAATAATAAAAAACAAAAAAATGTAGAAGATGTATTTAATATCTTAACAAAATAATTGTTTAATTTTACTTTATATTGTATAATATTGATAGAAAAAAGGATGTGTTTTTAATGAATAAAAAAACTATTATGATTATGGGTGGAGGTTTAATTGGATTTTTAGTATTATTATTACTTGTACTATGGTTACTTACATTATTTAAAACAAAATACTATACTTATGAAGAAGTAGAAGAAAAGATAGTTGAATCTTGTGAAAAATATTATAAATCATACCCTGAATTATTACCTACTACTGATGGTAAATCTACTCTTTCTTATACATCACTTGTTAATAGTAATCTTATTAAACCATTAAATGAATTGTTAGAAGATGGAGATAGTTGTAGTGTTGAAATAATCGTTAATAAAAATGGAAATAATTATGGATATATACCTAAATTAAGTTGTGGTCAAAAATATACAACTACTGAACTTTATAAACAAGTTTTAAAAGATAATGCAGTTGTAACTGAAAATGCAGGATTATACCAAGCACAAGATGGTTCTTATTATTTTAGAGGTAAAGTTAAAAATAATTTTGTTGTATTTGGTAATACAGAATCAAAAGGAAAAGAATCACCAATATTATGGCAAATTGTTAGTATTGGAAAAGATAATACTATTAAACTTAGAAATGTAACTGAAACTAAACTTAAAACTAAATGGGATGATAGATATAATTCAACTGTTAGTTCTTATATTGGATATAATGATTTTGAACTAAGTTTAATAAAAGAATATTTAAAAGAATTAGAAACTAATGAGGAATTTTTAAAATCAAAAGATATTGCTAAATTAGATGCAAAAGAATTATGTATAGGTCCTAGAAGTGAAACAGAAACATCAAAAGATGGAAGTGCTGAATGTAGTGTACTTTCAAAAGATAAATTTGTATTTTCTACTCTACTTCCTTATGAATATATGAGAGCAAGTTTAGATGATAATTGTACTACTGCTGATAATAATGCTTGTACTAATTTAAATTTCTTATCTGATGTTACTACTGAAACTGAATGGTCTATTACTCCATATAATGGTAATGATTATCAAGCATATACGTTTGATGGATATACTTATGAAGCAACTGATGCTAAAAGCAAAAATTATTTATATGTTGTAGTTAACTTAAATGAATTTGCATTTTATAAATCAGGTACAGGAACTGAAACAGACCCTTATATAATTAGATAAATTAAAAATTAAGATTAAAAAATATTGATGAGTTATCAATATTTTTTATTTATTCTTGAGTAAACCAACTATCTTTAATATGTGCATTTGATGAATTTGGATATGGATTTGGTGGATCTATTTTAGCAAATGTAGGTAAATTAAATGCATTTCCAAAACATAAACCAATTCCAGGACCAAGAGATTTTAACTTCTCTACATCACTTTCTGAGATACTATGAGCAAGACTTTTAACAATAGTTAAATCATCTGGATGAAACATTCTAAGTACAATATAATTTGAACATTGACTTAATGCAGTATTAGATAGTTCACTAGGTCTTTGAGTAATAAGACCTAACACTACTCCATATTTTCTTCCTTCCTTAGTAATTCTATCAAATATATTATATCCAAGTGTACTAACATCAGTATCATTTTGAACATATCTATGTGCTTCTTCTAAAATAATTTGTACTGAGAAATTTTGCTTTTTATCTAAACTAATAGCATAATCTAATAATAATTTTGAATATATTTTTGTAAATGTTTTAGCAAATCTTTCATTTACATAATTTAAATTAAAATTTAATAATTGTACAGGCATTAAATTCTCATCTTTAAATAGTCTATTTACATATTCTTCTTTTGAAATATATTCATCATAATCAAAGTATTTTGCATAATCTCCATTTATAATTGATTCAAGTCTTACTTTTAATATGTTATTCGCATCATACACTTTATCACTCTTTAAAACACCTTCACTAATAAGTGCAAATTCAAAAGCATCATATAAATCTTTTAATTTATAATTTTTAGGTTTCATATCTTCGTTTAATTTTAAATCATCATTAATAAATGTTTCAATAAATTCAGTAACTAATTGTATTGTATTTATTTTACCTGTTTGATCTATATTTAAACATTGTCTTAATGTTCTAATATAACCAGGTTGTACTATTTGACTATCTAAATTAATATCTTTTGTATGAAATGTTGTAAGTATTGCTACTACATGGTCTCTTACTTGCGCAGGTTCTTTACCACTTGTTAATATATCTAATATTGCTTTTGCAATAATATTGTTTTTATATGCTATTACTTTTGATTCTTCTTCTGTAAATAAATATACATACTTTAAAGCCTTTTCTATTATTGGAAGTTGTGTTGAACTAGTAACATTTAATAATAATGCAATATCATCAACTTCTAAAAAATATGCAGGAAATCTAATAATAGAATTTTGACTTGCATTTATATCAGTAGTTAATATTTTATATTTACATTTTGTTTGATTGATTTTTTCAAAAGCAGTATGATATTCTCCATAAACATCAAATAATACTATTTTAGAATTTTCAGGATAATATTTTTGTCTATAAAATAAGTTTTGAAATAATCTTGCTACTGTACAACTCTTACCACTACCTGTATTACCTAATATAGCAAAATGGTTTGAAAAAAAATTATCTATGTTTGCAGATACATTAAATCCATCATAAATTAAACTCTTACCTATATAAAACTCTGATTTAGAGTCAACTTCTTGATTTCCAATAAATAGTAATACCTCATCTTTACTTACAATTCTAATATTAGAGTCACTAGTAGGCTTATGTGTCATACCACTTATAAATTTACCATCTAATATTTCTCCGACAAGAATTGTTTCTATTTTTTCAGTATCTATATGTGTTATTTCTCCTACTACTTTATGTTTATTTTCAAACACAACATGAACACCTAATAAAGAAGATTCAACTTTTTTAGTTGCATTTTCTATTATTACTACATTTGAATCTATTGCTATTATTTTTCCAAACATATTCACACCCTCATATTCTATATATGATT
>CANRJN010000093.1 GCA_947630945.1 uncultured Bacilli bacterium
TAAAATACATATTAAATTTATATTCTTGAATCAAATCCAAATTAACTTTAGCTAAATCATAAGTTCCTAAATTATATCTAATTTTTCTATCAGTCTTTTTAAAAACATTACTACTAAATATTTTTTCTTTTAATTCTTTAGATATATCACCATTAATAAATATTTCATCTTTAGCACAACTTATTACGGGCAAATTTATAGTAATATCTGCCCATAATTCTCCTTCTTCATTTACTAATCCAAGATATAGTCTTTCATTAAAATATTTCCCAGATATTAAAAATAAATTTTCATTGTTATAATTAAAAATTGGTTTCATAGTTTCTCCCCTCCTGTTCAGAATACTCTTTTTCATAATTGGATAATACTTTGCTAATTTCTTTAAAATCAACTTCATCAATCATATCAATTAAATAATAAGCTAGCTGATCTTTTCCATAATTAAAATTGTCTACAGCATAACTAATAAAATTATTTAAAGTATTCATAATAAAACTATTATATAGGTCTAAATTAAAAGTCATTTTTAAATAATCCATTATATAATCTGATAAGCTCATAAGTTCACCTTTTCATTTCATATCAAAATAATGGATTTATCTGCATCTTCTAAATCCTGATAATTATAAATATCCAACAATTTTTTACAAACTTTTTTTAAACTTATTAATATAGAATGTAATTCTTTTGTTTTATTAGAATATATTTTAGAATTAATAGATTTTTGGAAAGTTAATTTAAAAACTCTATCATTAATTTTATCTTTTATTTCATCTTTTTTTAAATCAATTCCACAATCTTTATAATATCTTATTAAATCTTCAATAGCTAAATCATGAAAAATTGTACTAACTCCATCCTCTTCTTTTAAAAGTAGATATATATTTGGATTATTAGGAACAATTGAATTAATTAAATAATTTTTTATATCACCTTTAATTTTTCTCCAATTAAAAAAATTACTATTAAGATAGTCATTAATGTGAATAAAATCTTTTTTATATTTCTTTGCAAGTGGACCACTTTTTTCTAAAATTTTATATTTTTTTAAATAATTCTCAAAATTTATAATAAATTTATAATAGTCATTAACAATATCTTGCTTCATCTTAACCCCCTTATTAATATTTTATAAAATTCACAATTATTATAATTCATAACAATCCTCTTTTAATTCCGATATATTCTTATCTAATGTATATTCTCTTATTGATACATCATATTTTTCTCTATTGTAAGCACTAATATTGCACAAAACGTTATATATATGTTTAAAATCTTTACAATATGTTTTAAGACTAACATTATATGAATATGGCAAATATCTAAAGTTGTTTTTATTAACTTTAATAATTATTCCCTTATTAGAAGTTAAATAATATTTTCCTTCTTTTTTTTCTTCTAAAAAACCTTTAAAAATTTCATAATATGGTTTTAACAATTCTATGTTTCCATCATTTTGATACGGAAAATTCCATATTTCTGAAATGCTTATATTATTATTTCTACAATATTCATAAAACTTATTTTCCGCATATAACCAATTTTCATTTACACTACTACTTAATTGATAGCTTCCACCTATTATTCCATGAAATAAATATAATTCTTTGTTTTTTGTTTTTTCATAATCATTTGTTTTATCAGGCATAAATTCCCAAGTTGAATAATACTTTGGCGAAATATTATTAGAAGCACTAGTTATAAATATCTTATTATCTTTTTTTCTATGACTAATTCTTTTTACAATTTCATAACTCATAGCTCATTATCATCTTCCTCTAAAAGATAATTGGGTATTGTCATTCCTTCTCTTTTCATTGCTTCAATTAAATTTAAATTTGCCGGCATATATAAATCTCTTTCAATTGTTAAACCAAAAGGTAATTTTAAATTTTCTAATTCAGATAAGTTTACATATCCAAATTCAGCAGATTCATCATCTCCCAAATGGCAATAACCAAACATTTGATAATCACCATTTTCTAATTTACTACCTTCCGTAATTAACCAAGTTCCAACCCCAGTAGGGTTAAAAAATTTAGCAATAACTTTTGCATTACCAAATAACCCTTCTTGACTACCTAATGGGTATTTTTCAAATTGTTCTTCCAATTCTCTAGTTAATAAATTCATAATTCTACATCCTCCTTTGCTTTAGAATCAAAATATTTTTTGCAATCTTGTTCAGTAATTTCTTTTATTCCACATAACTTTAATCTATCATTAATCCAAAATATTGATGTATTTAAACTATCATCTATATCATCATCAATAAAATCTTTTAATGTTTCACCTGAAAAAGATAAACCACCAGTTGATGATTCATCATCTTCTAATTTGTAATCTAACATATCTTTTACAAATATATTATTTAAGTTAAAATTACTTTCTTTCCTTGAATTTAAATAATCTCCATATTCAACTTCACCTTCTTTATTTTTACATATTTCAATCATTTCATTAGTATTATCAATGACATCTTCTAACCTATCCCAAGCTTTTAATTCGATTTTTTCATTATTTAATGCTAACATATATTTTCCATCAGACCATTCATCTGTATAAATTTCACTAATATTTACTCCATACTTTTCTAATATTTCTTTATAGTAATTTGAAAAACTATAATTTACATAACTTTCAGAATCAGATCCAAAATATTTAAATGGCATTTTACTTTTAAAATTTATATCATACTTTTCTGATATTTCTAATATTGGCTTTATTTTTTCTTCAAAATATTTAATTGTTTTATCTATCGATAAATTATCATTTAACTTAATAGTATAAAATTCATCTATTTTTTGATTCATATTTATTGAAATCTCATTACAATATGGACTGCTATGATCTTTTCCTAAATTTTTTGAATTTAATTCTAATAAAACTGATGAATAGTCTGATTTTTCAACTCCATCACTAGAATAGTAACATCTTTTAAAATAGTTTTCGGCAGCTTCTTTATATTTAAATACACTTAATGTACCACCACAAACCGTATATACATTATAATAATTCATTACAATATTCCTCCTCATTATTATTATTTTGAAATTTCATTAACTGATAAATCATCATTTATATATTTAAGCAAGCCTAAATCATCTAATAATTTATCTCTAAGCTCACAATATTCATTAAAATATTTTATATTTTCATCATAATCTTTTTTTGGAACTTTGTGCTTTTTAATAAAGTTTTTTGCTCGCTCTGTCCAGTATGAATCGGTTTCACCAATTTTAAATAAATCTGCAATAGTCCACCCATTAGCATATATTTCATTGTATTCTAAAACCTCATAATACAAATCTTCTAAATCTGGTGTTATATAGTCTTTTATATAATCTAACATTATGAGATCACCACTCTCAAAATTTTTTTTAAATTCTTTTAAATCAATTTCATCTAAATTTTTAATCATTTAAAAATTTTCTCCTCCTCTTTAAAATACTTAATTTACAATCAATATTCAAATTCATTTTTATTATTTAAATTTCTGTCATCATTAAATCGTGTTTCTAAATCACCCCAACCGACAATCTTATATCCAGTATCATCAAAAGTAATAACATCATCTAATTCATATTTTTTTACTTCTGATTTTAACTTTTCTATATCTTTGTCTGTATATCTATCCGCATAAATTTCTTGCCAGTCTTCTTCTGTAATATGACACATAGTTGCATCTGATTCACAAACATTATCATATATTTCTTGTAATAAACTAGAACATGAACTGATTTTTGGTAATTGAAGGTAGCTATCGAAATCATCATATATTAAACTTTTGAATATAAATTTATTAGTTTCACTATATTCTAAATTGTCAAATTCTTTAGAATCATAGCTTGCTATAATATTTGCTTTTTCAATATTATTTTCACTTAAAAATGCAATACATCTTAAATCATCATAATCAGAATCCCAAATTGCTGTAACTTCAACATTCCTATTTAAATAAGTTTCATTATACCAATTATTAAATTTATGCCATTCATTTTTTTTATAAAGAACATCATCTAATAATACTACACCATATTTTACTTTTAAAGTTTCCATTGTTTCATTCAATTTATTTATCGGTAAAGAGCAAATAGTACTTAATTGTTTAAAATAAGCTTCTAAATTTTCTTTATTAGTAATATTATTTAAATAAGTTTCTATAGCATTATATTTTTTTAATCCTATTTCCTTTTTTGCATTTTCAAAATCTTGAAATATACTCATTTTTAATTCTCCTCTCTCATTTTTCAAAATCATTATTTTCAATTGATAACATTTCATAAAATTCTTCTGCAACTTTATCTTGCTGATAACTTAATCTATTTAAAGCATTTACAATTTTATTCTTATTTCTTTTGCCACCTAAATACATATAAAGTAATTTATACTTATAAGTACTAACTTTTTTAATACTATAATTATTAAAATCCTTTTTATATGATTCTAAAGCTATTTGATTAATAATATCTTCAACTTTAAAATTATTTACTTTAACTCTTTTTACTTTACGTTTAAAATTATATAAAGCATGATTTACTATTGAATTTAATATATAACTATCAACTTTATCAATTTTATTCTTTATCATTTTATTATCAAAAGCACTTTCAAATCCTATGTTGGAAATATTATTATTTTTATCAATGTCTAACAGTATATCATTTATTTTATTAATAGAATCTTTTATTCTTTCTTGTGATTTTTTTATATCTTTGTTTTTGTATATTTCCTTTTTTA
>CANRJN010000094.1 GCA_947630945.1 uncultured Bacilli bacterium
ACAAAGGAGTATTTACTAAAGTACCAAAAACAGAAAGCTCTATTAGAGAAGTAGCAATACCTGATTTTGTCATTTCTTTACTTGATGAATATAAATTATGGTATGAAGATCAAAAATCTCTATATGGCGAATTATGGACCAATTCTAATAGGTTATTTGTACAGAATGATGGTAAACCAATGCATCCTTCAACCATAAGTAAATGGTTTGTAAAATATATTGAACAAATTGGTCTACCTGTAATTAATTTTCATGGATTAAGACATACAAATGCTACACTTTTAATATCACAAAATATTGATGTAGCAGTTGTTGCAGCAAGACTAGGACATGCACAAATTACAACAACATTTAATTTTTATGTGCATCCAATTATTTCTCATAATAGAAAAGCTGGAAATGCCTTAGAAAACTTGCTTTTACCAGCAAAGTCTTAATTTAAACTTTTTTCTAATTTTCACTGATTACAAATTTCACACGATAAAAAATAGTAAAAACTTTGAGATATTTTATCTCTTCCCCAAAAGTTTTAATAAATTATAAAAAAAAATTGGAAAGATACATTGTGGATTTTATTTGAATTTTAAGTATTTTGAAGTATGTTTGTTTCCCAAAATCTTCCCAATTTGACATAAGAAGGTCATTTATCAACATTATAGCAACCAATTTCTAAGCAATAAAAAATCGCTACAACTTAGTTAGCTGTAACGATATAAGTTTGGTTGCGGGGGATAGACTCGAACTATCGACCTTCGGGTTATGAGTATTTTAAGAATTTTCTCTCTACATTAATCAAACTTAAAATTGTGTTTTTTGCCTTCATTAATCAAATATCATAAAAAACTTTCATCTATACTTTTATACCATATTTTCAGCTCTATTTATTAAAATTTTTTTAAATTTCTTTAAATTATATGATTGGTATTTTTGAAAGACAAATATCATAGTCTAAATATATTGTATCTATTGTTGAATCTAGTTGATTAATTAATATAGAATTTCTGCTAAAAGAATCTATATTACGAATATATTTATTATTTTCTTCTAATAATGTTTCATTCAGTGTTTGAGTTTTTATTTTTATTTTATTACAATCCACTATTATTGAATTTATATTAAAAATATATTTAACACCATTTAATATAAAATAATAATATCCATTTGGATATGGTTTTATAGAGAATGAATAATTATTCACAGATGTGCACAGCTCTTTTTCATCTTCTTCTAATGACAACTTTAATCCCATATTGTCTATTTTTTTAACAAATTGTAGCACTTTCTTTTCATCTTTTATTATAATAGCATCGTGGTTTGAACTTATAAAACTATCTAATATACAATTTAATTTCATAATATTAGAATTGATGTTATTGCCAATTAATTTATTTTTTATCAAATCTAAATCATCTAAAATATTTTTCAAAGATATCCTATTAAAAAAATTTTCTTGTGTTGCACCAATTAAAATTTGCTCAATTTTCATAACAATACCTTCATCAATATCATTCAAATGAATTTTACAGCTAGGGTTGTCTATATCATAGGTTGTAAATTTATGAGCATCTCGATCATTTTTCAAAATAATCCATATAATCTTTCCTATAGAATATACATCAGCTTTGCAAAAATCATATTCCGGAATTTCAGAAGCTTGATTAAACATTTCTGGTGCCATAGTTCCCTTACTTCCCATTGGTTCTTTTCCATCAATTGTTTCTATATTAGGAATTTTCGCTGTACCATAATCTATAAATGTTAGTTTGCCATCATATTTAATTATATTTTCGGGTTTTATATCTCTATGCTGAATATCTAAGCTATGCATATCTTTTAAAATATTACAAATCTCAATAATATCGTCTATTTTCTGATAAAAATTAAGTTTAAAGTAATTATATTTCTCACCAATTTCCATTATATAGAATGGTGAGACTTCTATATCTAATTTTTTAAATTTAGATTTACTATAATTAGGAAAGTTTTTGTCAATTACAGCTGGAGTAAAATTTCTTTTTAGCGAATTTATTTTATCAATTTTGTCTGTTTCATTTTTAAATCTATCATACCTACTTTCTTTAACACCTATAAAAAATTTAATAGCATAATAATCGTCTTTATATTTACATTTATATACAACACTATTTCCACCATGTCCTATATATTTAATCAATTTAATAGTATTGTTATTAAATTCAAAAACCTCATTTTCATATCTTTCATAATCAATATTCATAATTTGCTTCATCCCTTATTACATCCGACTCATCTTTATAAATCTTTGCTATTTCTCTTAGTATTTTTGCAGTTGCAGGATAAGTTATTTTTATTTTATCAGCCCATTCAATATATTGTTTATATAACAACATTTCCTCTTCACCTATTCCAATCTCATGTATACCCCTTTCATTATATTTTTCTATTTTAAAAGAATTAGATAGATTTTCAAATTCTTCTGAATTAAGATTTTCATTATAATATTCAATAATCTTTCTAATACTTTTTGATGGATATATATCATCTTCAGGATCCTTTTCTCCTTTTGCTAATAATTGACCTAAAATATGAAATACTATTTTACTTCTATTATTTTTTTTCATTAAATCTATAAATTCTTGACACCATTCAATTCCCTTAACATTAAAATCTATTTTTAAATGCCTTAATTTTGTATAACAATTAGATGTAACCATTTTTTCAATATTCAAATTATCATTTTCATTATTAAATGCTCCCATATTTCCATTATCATCTTTATATATAAGTACTGCTAACTCAACCACTACACTTGGATAATTACTAGCTTCTTTTGATAAAAAATAAGTATTATTTTTAAGAATAGGAGCATAATATATTTCCAATTTTGTTAATCTCTCAAAATTATCAATTTTTGGATAATTATGAAAACTTTCAAAAATTCTTTCAATTTTATAGTTATCCAGTTGCGTAGGTATATATTTACTTTCTTTAATTTTTTCTAATAAATAGCATTTCTCATCATATTTATCTTTTTCCTCATAAATAATTTCTAAGCAACTTTCATAATTTTCATATTTTAAGCAATTATAATAAACAAAATCACTATGTTCAGATTGATATATATTTATTTTTTTCCAATATATTTCTTCACATTCTGTATTTTTTATTACTTCATAAATTTTTTCTTTATAACCAGCATTTGATAAAATCCCAACTCTATCCTCTATAGATAAATCATTTAAACTGTTATAAATATCTATAATATCATCATCATTTTCATTTATATAAACATTTCTCAAATACAAATCTACATCTTTTATATAAGAATTAAAAAGTTTTCTTATAAAACCAATGTTATGCTTATTATTATGTTTATATTTATATATATTAGCTAAAAGCTTCATTTTGTTGTCACATTTTTTTAATAAAAGGTTTTCATTTTCTTCATTATCAATTAATGTCATTGCTTGTTGTATTTCATTAGTATATTCTTCTTCATCAATAAATCCTCTATACTGAAATAAAAAAATATAATCATAAATTGGATTTTTATATACAAGTGCATTTCTTATTTCTTCAAGATATTCTAATTGTTTTTTTGTTAAATCCCATACAGAATTATGAAATTTTTCATATCCTCTAATTCTTTCCATAATCTTTTCTTTTAATTTATACTTTTCTTCATCATCACTATTTTTTATAAGTTCTAAAGTTTTATTTTTTATATCATAAAAACAATTAAAATTAATAAAATAAATTTCATCATATATACAAACTATATCATCTAATTTTTTTGCATAATTATTTATATACATACTATAATATTCGTTAAAATAATCTACTTGTTCTTTAATATATTTAATAGATTTTGGCTCATCATAAGAATCAAATTCAGGTTTTAATAGTGGAGTCCATGAACAATTACTTTTTGGAAAAATATCTATTAATAACTTTTTACCTAACTCATGATGTTTATTAATCAAACTTTCCAATAATGTTATTTTTTCTTTAAAATCTAAACAAGTTAAATTATCCCAACCTAAAAATACTGTTCTTAGCGAGTTAAATGGACTATTTAACATATTCTTATACTCTGTATTCTTCATTTCTGATAGTAAAGCTAATACATTAACCGCATTTGCAATATAATCTTTTTTATTTATTGCTTTTTCAATTCCCCAAATAATATTGCAATATTCGTTAGTTGAAAAAGAAGTATATTTTTTAAGGTTAAACATTTCTTCAAATTCTTCTTTACCAATAGAACTTTGAATTTTATTTAAAAATTTATCATAATCAAATTCAGCTAGTTTATCAGATATACTAGCAAAATTTAAATATTTTTCTTTTGTATTAACTGACTTATAATAATTATCAATCAAACTATTAAGCTTATTCATTAAATTATTTTTATTTTCACTTTGTAGATATATTTTTGTAATTATTAAGCTTTTTAACACTCCATTACGAACTGCTTTGCTATATTCTCTTGAGTTCATATCTTCAACATAATAGTCTTTTTCTATATTTTCAGGCAAATATTTAGGTTCTAAATATAATAAAACTTTATTTGCAATATTACATAATTTTTCTATATCATCTTCTTCTATATATCTTCCTAACCAATCTATAGCATTGTAAATATTAATTACTCTATATTCATCCCAATGTTTATAATATATAACAAATGGATCTTTTTCTTTGGTTGCTTTATTTAAGAAATTTTTTAAATCATTTATGTCAAATCCAAATTCAT
>CANRJN010000095.1 GCA_947630945.1 uncultured Bacilli bacterium
CAATTAAAAATCATAGTGAGGGATTTACGACAGATAACATAATTCAACTTGTAATTATTTTAGCGGATAAAATAGATATAAAGAAATCTAGAATTAGTGAATATGGTAGGCAAGTAGAAGGAAATCGTCAATATCAATATATAAATGACATTCAATTTGAAATAAAAAATAATAATTTTTGTATAAATTTTATATGTGATGATGAAATAAATTTAGAAGAACTAAATAATTATTATTTTACTAAGAAAGTTTTTAAGTCAATTCAATCTTTTGCGGATAAGCTTAATTTATCTCCTAAAGTGTTAATGAATAATAAAATATGGGAAGAATTTTATAAATAGCAAGTTATTAAATGGACAACATTTACAACTTTTTAACTTATTTTTGAAAAGTTTATATATTTATTTTGAATGATTATACAGAATATACTATAATTAAAATTGGAGGATTAAAGCATATGAAAACTGAAATTGTGTTAACAGGAATTTTAAAAGATAATGATTTATTTTTAATAGTAAAAAGAAATGAAAATGATGAATTATACCCTGGTGCATGGGAATTCCCAGGTGGTCATTTAGAAAATGGAGAAACTTTAAATGATGGTTTAAAAAGAGAACTTGAAGAAGAAATAGGATTTACGGATAAATTTAATCCCATAATTACTCATTATTATGACGAAGTTAAAGAGAAAAATGGTACATTAATACATGAATTGGAAATAGATTTTATTATTAATGTCGATAGTACTAAAGTGAAAGTTAAATTAAGTAATGAGCATTGTGATTATAAGTGGGTCACTAGAAATTCAAATTATTTAGATGAATTTATCAAAAACAAATTATCAAATATATAAAAATAAATAGATAATAAAGGTGGTGGATAATCATAGATATTGAAGAAATTAAAGATTATATAAATAAATATGTTATAACAAATGGTAATGTTTATTTAAAAGAAAATAATCAGCAAATTACAAATGAAGATCTTATACTAAAAATAAAAACTGCTCGTTTAATTTATAATGAGGCAAGAACAAGTTATCAAGAACAATTAACACAATTTGGCAAAACATCGAAAGATTTTGATTGGTTTGTAAGAAAAACAATGGAAAAATTTAGTATCAACAGGGAAATTAATTCTTTTGGCATAAATAAACTTATTAATGGAATTTTAAAATCAAATGGATATTATGAGGAATATATAAGTGGAGATAGTTTGCATGATACCAAGTATTCGTTTTTAGTAGAACCGAAAAAAGATTATGGTATTGCCTATTTGAAGTTAAAATTTAGAGAAAGAAATTTAGATTTTGATGATTTAGAGATAAAACAAGATCTTTCAAAATTAAAACATGATGGGTTATCAAAAGTAATAATTAATTTTAAATTAAAACCATATCAAAAGAAACAAATTAATATTCATAATTTGCAAGGTGATGAAAAAAAGCAATATGCAATTGAACAATTGAATTTGGCAAAGCAAAAGGGCAATAGTGAAATGATTAATTATTGGCAAGCAACGATTGAAAATATCGATAATATGCAAAAAACAATAGCTCATCCATATAGTAAAACATTAAATGAATTAGAAGAACAAAAAAAAGAAGCTCAAGCAATTGGCGATGATGTTGGTGTTAATTATTATCAAAGTAATATAGTTGAAATTATAAAAAATCATCCCTATGAAATTTCCCCAGAGCAATGGGATAGTCTAAATATGGAAGAAAGAAAAAAATTCATTTTAATAAAAATGAAAGAAGCTAAAATATTAGGTGATATGGATTCTTTTAATTATTGGAAATCTAATTTGGATTATCAAGAAGAGCTAAAAGATTCAGAAAATATAAAAAGATAATAATAGCATTTTTAAACCATTATTATCTTTTTATATTAGTATTTGTTGGTTTTGGCTCTTTTATACCTAAAACATTATCAACTGAAATAATATCTACAGTCCAATTAATATCAATATTTCTTTTTTGCCTAATTTTTTCATATTCGATATACATTTTAAAATATTCTTCTAATTCTTTTTTATTTAAACTTAAAAGAGTAGCATTAAAATTTCTTATTCGGGGATCAAGATTATTATTTTTCATACTAAGAGAATTATTATGACAATAATCTAAAAATACTTTCATTTTTTCATCTAGATCAATTATACAATATTTTAAAATTTCATCAGTTAGTACCATACTTAATAATTGAGGAGCCTTTCGAGCGATATTATGGATTGTACCAACAACATTATTGATTTGTTCTATTTCTATTTCATTCATAGTTTTTCTCCTTTTTGAAAAGTATTATAACACATATTAAGAAAAAGTTAATAAAAATATTGAAAAATATTGAAAAAAGCTTAATTTCATTTTAAAATATATCTTTATAAAGGAGCTTATTATGGTAGATAAAATACAAGATATATCTTATGATTTACAAATTTATAATAATTATTCAGACTATCCTATTGTATGGAGTGCAAATATTGAAAATTTTGATTTTGAGAAATTACTTTATCATCCTAGTCATGAAATTAGAGAATTTAGTTTTATTTTAATAACAAAATATTTAAAATATAAAGATAAAACAACAGTTATTCCTTTAATGATAATATATTTAAAACAAGATTGGGAAATTCACTTTGAATATTTCAAAACATATTTTGGTTTTAGAAAAAGCACTTCATGTAGCAATAAACATCAAACAATGTCTTATGTTGGAAAACTAAAAAAATGTCCATGTAAGACCCAAGAAGAAATGATAAATAAATGTAATCGAATTTGTAGTACTTTAACTATTAAAAATAACATTGAAAATAAATCATTAGTTAGAAAGAAATTTTAAATATCTGGAAATTATCAAGTAAAATTGATAATTTTTTATTGACTTTTTTAAAACTTTAATATATAATTGTATTAAGCAAGTAATACAATTAAGAAAGGAGCTATTATGAATTTTGTATTTGATAATGATAGGCCTATATATATTCAATTAGTAGAGCAATTAGAAATATATATTATTTCAGGAAAAATACAACCAGGAGATAAATTACCATCAGTTAGGGATCTGGCTTTAAAGACAAAAGTAAATCCTAATACAATGCAAAAGGCTCTCTCAGAACTGGAAGATTTAAAACTTATTTATACGGAAAGAACAAATGGAAAATATGTTACTACGGACAATAAGTTATTAAATAAATTTAAAAGTAAGTATGCGAAAGAAAAAACAAAAAAATACATAAATGAAATGAAAGAATTAAATTTTACTAAAGAAGAAATAATTGAGTTTTTAAAGGAGGAGGATAAATGATGGAATTACTAGAATGCATTCATATTTATAAAGATTATGATAAGAAACAAGTCTTAAAAGATATTAACTTAAAAATACCAAGAGGGAAGATTATAGGTCTACTCGGAAAAAACGGCATGGGAAAAACAACTTTAATTAAACTTATTAATGATTTACTTACACCCACAAGTGGGGAAGTTTTAGTTAATGGCAAAAATGTTGGAATCGAAAGTAAAAGAATTATATCTTATTTACCAGAGCGAACTTATTTAGATAAAAGTATGACAGTTAAACAAACACTTAAATATTTTACTGACTTTTATGATAACTTTGATATTGAAAAAGCCAAAAGATTAATAAAAGATTTAGATTTAGAAATAGATACTAAAATTTCTAAAATGAGTAAAGGGATGCAAGAAAAGTTACAATTAATCCTTGTTATGTCTAGAAATGCCGAACTTTATATTTTAGATGAACCATTGGGTGGTGTTGATCCTGCCACAAGAGATTATATTCTTGATACTATTTTAAATAATTTTAATGAAGATGCTAGTGTCATAATATCTACTCATCTTATTAGTGATATCGAAAGAATACTTGATGAAGTTATATTTATTGATAAAGGAAAAATAATTCTTTCTTCTAATGCTGATAAATTAAGGGAAAAAGAAAATGGCTCAATAGATGAAATTTTTAGGAGGATGTTCAAATGTTAAGTAAATGCTTAAAATATGATTTAAAGTACATTTATAAAGTTTTAATAGTTTTTTATTTACTTGCTGCTATATTTGCAATTTTTACAAAAGTTTTGTTCTCTTTTGATAATTCTTTTATGTTGCATATTCTAGCACTTATATCAAGTGGAACAACAATTGCTTTTATTATAAATATCATAATAAATAGTTTATTACGAGTATGGGTAAGATTTGTTAAAAATGTATATGGAGATGAATCTTACTTAACTCATACTTTACCAATAAGTAAAAGTACCATTTATACATCTAAATTTTTATCTTCTATTATTACCATGTTTACAAGTATATTAGTTATTATATTATGTGTATTTATTGCTTATTACTCTAAAGAAAACTTAGAAATATTAAAAAATACCTTACAGTTTTTTGCTACATCTATGGATAGTACCACTATAAAAGTAATTCTTACAGCTTTCTTATATTTATTTTTAGAATTTACAATGATATTACAAGTAGGCTTTACTGGTTTACTACTAGGGCACAGATCAAACAATTCAAAAATGGCTAAATCAATTGTTTATGGTTTCTTAAATTATTTATTTGTTGGTGTAATATCAGTTTTAATTATTTATATCATTGGATTAATTAATCCTAATATTATGGCCTTATTTAATACAAATATAAATAATACTCTTACAGTTGATATCGTAAAAATAGCATTAACTTTAGGTATTTGTCTATATAT
>CANRJN010000096.1 GCA_947630945.1 uncultured Bacilli bacterium
TAATCAAAATGAGATAGAAAATATTGGTTATATGTTTAGAAATGATTGCTTTGATATGGTAGTTAGTGTAGAAGATAAAGATGTAATCTTATCTAGTTATAAAAATAATCAAGAAACTGAAAGCTATATTTCTAATTTAAGAAATTTTTATCATATAAAAGAAATAGAAATTGATGGCGAATTATTGAATATAAATGAGTATAGTGATGATGAAATTATTCAAATAATACCACAAACAAAAAAGAATAAATTTGAAAAGAATAAATTTAAAATTTTAAAAATTGGAGTTTAAATTACTTCAATTTTTTTCTTAAAGGGGGGTTAATAAATATGAATTATTTTTTTAAGTTTTTGATGCCACAATTATTAGAATATTTTAATAATGACAATGAAAAGTTATCAAAATTTATTCCAAAAATTGTGAAAGAAAAATACAAAAACGAGTTAAAAAATATAGAACATTCAAATTGATAAAAATTTAAAATATTTATTAAGATGTTCAAAAAAGGTTCTTAACAAATCCTTTTAAATAAAGGTATAATAAAGATTTTTTAAAAATAAGAACCTTATATATAATAAATAGGTTCTTTTCGCAAGTGCGAAAATGGTTGGTGGTGCACCTATGATATGAAAAAAGCCTTTATTTTAAAGGACTTTGAAATTTCGTGGTGCATTCCCATATCCTGTTGTATTTAAAAAAATAGCTATTTTTTAGAAAGGAGGAATTTTTGATGATAAAATTTAGTGTTAATTTGTATGAAACAGATGATTTATTATTATCAAAATTTATGAAACAAAATAATATTAAAAGTAAATCAGAGGCAGTAAGAAAATGTATTGAGTTTGCAGTAAATTTGGAATCAAGAAATGATTTACTTTTAGATATAAATAATAAATTAAATAGAATCATTTATAGAGAAAATGTTCAAAAGAAATTATTAGAACAGTTTTATGCAAATATGGAATTTCCAGTTGATCAAGATGTTAAAACTGAGCCAGGTCTTGTTCGATTTTATGAGAATAATAGTTTTTATATAGATAAAATTATGAATTAGAGTTAAAAGAATAATTTACTTAAAAATTTTTATATATAGTGTTATAATATAATACAATTGATTTGGTGGTGGTGTTATGCAAGAAAGTAAATATTACTATAATGGCATACCCTTATCTAAGTATTGTAAAGATAATGATATTAATATAAGTACTATACGAGCAAGAATATGGAAAAAGAAACAAAGTAAAAAATTTGAAAATTATACGGAACAAGAAATTGTGGATATGGTTGTAGAGGCATATGGTAGTGCTATTAAATATATGTACAAGGGGATATCATTAAGACAATATTGCTTAAATAATGGTATTAATATAGGAACTATAAATTCCAGAATAAATAATTTAAAAAAGAAAAATAAAAATCTATCAAATGATAAATTAGTAATTTTAGCAATGGAAGAATTTGATAATCAAAATTTTAGATTTTTTTATCACGGTATACCTTTAAAAGAGTATTGTGAAAGTCATCCTGAAATAAATTACAATACTATTAGAACCTATATCAATAGAGAAAAAGAAAGAAAGCCAAAATTGTCTGATGAAGAACTTATTGAACAATATTTAAATAAAGAACACAAAGGAATTTATAAATATTACTATTTAGGCATACCACTAAAACAATACTGCGATGAGAATAATTTGAATTATAGAAATATAATTACATATATGAGCAGATATAGAAATATTGATAACTTTAAAGGGTTAAGCGATGATGAATTTGTTGAAGCAATTATGAATCAATATCAACCGTTTGAACCTAAATATTTATATAAAGGATTAACATTAAGAGAATATTGTATTCAAAATGATTTATCATATTATAGTGTAGTATCTTTTGTAAAAAGAAAATTAGCAAAAGGTAGTACGAAAAGTATTGATGATTTAATTGACGAAGGAATAAACACAATAAATAGGTATGGAATAATTTATTATTATAAAGGTACACCTTTAAAAGACTACGCAGAACAAAATAACTTAAATGCAAGTTCGATTCGCTGTGCTATTTTAAGAAAGCAAATAAGAAGTGATAAACCATTACAAGAAATCATTGATGAATGTGTTGAATCTTATCAAAAATTTTTTATAAAATACTACTATAATGAAATACCACTTATAACATATTGTAATAGTATTGGTTTAAATTATAATACAGTTATTCAAAAATACTTATATGAATATGCTGATAATACAGATATGTCTACTGCTGAAGCAATAAAACAAATTGTAGATGATTATGTAGAACATCCACCAGTAAAAACGAAATATTATTTTAATGATCAATCATTGGCAAAGTTTTGCGATATAAATGGATATCCTTATTTAGCAATTTGGAGAAGAATTAAAACATTGGAGTCTAAAAATGATTCACTAGATAGTGAACAAATTATGGCCTCAGCAATACAAAAATATGAAGATAGATTGCATATAGATAAAATAAATGAAATATTTGATAAACTAAAAAATGTTAAAATAAGTAGTATTGATGAAATAAAAGATATATGTCATTTTTTAAAAATTGATTTTGAAAATGTAATTGAGTTAGTTAGTATGGATTTTTCATATAATCAAGCAATTAATATGATATGGTATTTTTCTGATAAAAAGACTAATGATGATTATAAAGTGATTACTGACAAAAGAATAAAAGATATTTTTTCTTTAATTGATAATCTAAAGAATTCTAATATGAGCATAGAAAATTTTGAATTATATGATTTAATAGGTATCTACAAAAGTGAATTATATGATTCAAGAAATGAAATATTATTGAGGCAAAAAAAGTATATTCTTAAAACAATATTCTCTTTATGTAGAAACTATGAAGTTAAAGTTAATAGTAGTAATTATGAAGATTTTGAAAGTGAAATAAAATATTATCTACTTATGGTAATAAATCGTACTAATTTAAATATATATGGACAAATAATTAAATATATGGATTTAACTATAAAGGGTTATTTTAGAACTTATTTAAAAAAATATAGAAAACAAAATAATAGTTTATCATTAGATGATGCTAAATATTCTAGTGATAAAGGGACAAGAAGGGAAAAATCAAGGATGGATTATATAGCTGATCCTGATAATCCATATGAAAAAACAGAAAATACTTCATTTAGTTCTGATATGATGCAAGTGTTATCAACTTTATCGTCTGAAGATTTATCACTTATTATGTTAAAATACCAAGAAAATTATAGTGATGATGAGTTAGCAAATCATCTTAATTTAACAATTGATGAAATAAATCAAAAAGAAGTAGAAATATTATCTTTATTGAAAAATAACGATAATGTAAAATCATTAAAAAAGAAAATAAATTAAAATTGTATATAGTATTGTATTTAATTAATAAACACGATATAATCTTTTTATCAAATGGGATGAATCATACTGTAAGGTGCAAAACCCCTTTTGCAATCGCACCAGATTGATACCAAACTCGGAAAATTCGAGTAAAAATAGAAAACGACTTGTAAAAAAGCCGTTTTTATGTTATTATGTATTTGTCAAGGAAACTTGCATAAAATAAAAAGGGAAGACTTAACTTTGCCGAGTTGAGTACTTGCCCTTAAGTGGTAAGCACTTAATCTATGCTAGATTGAGTGCTATTTCTTTATACATAGAATCATTACAGAGACTATTAATAAAATGATAATTAGTATTAGAAATGAGATTAATAAATCTTTTTTCTTCATAATATCAAGCCTCCTTTCTAAAAGAAAGTTGGCAAGCACTCAACAATTAAGTTTCCCTACAAAAATTATATCAAACTTTTGTTCTTGACACAATATGTTTTATAAAGAAATTAGGACAATTTAGAAAACACACTTGCATATTGATAAATTAATATGCATGATGAGGAGGATAGTTATGAGTAATTTATCTTTTATGAGTAAATTCAAACCAGAAACAAGATGTATTAAAGAATTTGAATATTGGATAGTTTGTATTAGAGAGATGCAAGCAACATTGGGAGTTGCTGTAATTCTTCTAAAACGAGAATGCTGATATGCTTCCAGAAGAAGGAGCAGAATTTCCTAAAGTTATTAAATGGTATGAAGAAGTATGTAATAAGAAATTTGGTGCAATAAAGTTTAATTATCTTATAATGATGATGAGAGATTATTTTGTTCATTATCATGCATTTCCAAGATATGACAAAGGTGTAAGTTTATTCAATATGGAATGGACAGATAGTGATTGGCCTGGAGCAATAAATTTTAAAGGTGGTATTGAACTTGCCGAAGAAAAATTAAATGAAATAAAAAATTATATGACTGAATAAGAAAGTTGATTAAAAATAAAAAATATTATATTTAGACAAAAAATTATAAAATTATTTAAACAAATATTTATAAAAAAGTTGTCGTACTCCTTCCTTTAGGGCACCAGATTGATACTAAACTCGAACTTTTATAATTCGAGTTTTAATATATCTAAAATTATGTTAAAATATTTATAGTTTTAAATTGAATTTTTGTCAATTTAGAAAACATACTTGCATATTGTCAAACAATATGTGTGAGGTGGCAATCATTTTAGATTGTATAAAATTATTTTAATTATTTAAGAAAGTAATTATAATACATATTTAAGGGAGGGTTTATTATGTTAGAAATTGAAAAAATTGA
>CANRJN010000097.1 GCA_947630945.1 uncultured Bacilli bacterium
GTTACATTAATGAAGAAGTAATGGATGGTGATATTTCAGATGAAAAATTTGAAAGAAAATATTTGCCATGTATAGATAATTTTTTCGATTATATGAAAAAATTTGTAATACCAGATGCAGTAGCATTTTATTTAGCAAATGAGTATGATAGAGGCTGTTTGGATGAATGTCCACTTATCAATCATATCAATTCTGCTATAGACATTTTTAATATTACTGTTGATGTGAAAGAATTAATTTTTACAATAGAAATGATATTAAAAATAAAATATAATTTAAAAATTATAAATAAAAGCCCATTAAAACTAGAAAAATGTTGTTAAATTTTAGTACTATCATTTTTGATGGTGCTTTTTATATGGTATAATTATTTTGTAAAAGAGGTAAAAATATGGAGTATATTGAACAAAAAATTAATGTTTTATTTGAAAATAAAATAAATTATCAACAAATAGATAAAAAAAGTAATGATTCAAGAAATAGTATAATTAATAATTTAATAGAATTTTTTGAAAGATTAAAAAAAATAAATGGTATTTCGTTAATTATTGGAAATAATGGAATAGGTAAAACATATTTGTTAGAAAAATTAAAAAATTCTTTTGAAGAAGAAAAAATAAAAGTAAACTTTATTAAAGCTAAAAATTATAACGATTTTAAGACTATTAAAGAACTATTATTAATAGATTCAGAGATAATTATATTTGATGGATTAGATGAAATAAATGTAAATATAATGAATTATGTTCTTGAATATATATTATCTATAAAAAATAAAAAAGTTATTATTTCTAGTAGACGTGATTTTGCTCAAAAGAAGAATTTATTAGATATAAAATATAATATATATGAAATAAGTCAATTAGAAGATTATAAAATTGATAATATTTTAAAAGAAAATAATTTAAATAAAGAAAATTTTAAAAATATGTATAATTTATTAAAAACTCCAAGATTTTTAATACATCTGATAGATGTTAAAGAAATAATAAAAAAATCAGATAATTTAAGTAAATATGATTTATTAGAAATGATTATTAATAAACATTTTGATGTATTAAATGAAAGAGCTTTTGTAAAAATAGAAAAAAATATTCATAAAAAAATTTTGCAAACTTTAGCATTAATTATGATGATGACTGGAAAAAGCAATTTAACTATGGAAGAATTTACTACTTTTCTTAGTGAGGTTGGACATCTTGATATTAAATCCTATATTTTAAATAAAGATATAATTGAAAGTTTTTTAAATAATCAAATTTTATTAAATTTTGGAGATTTAATTTCGTTTGAAAATAAAGAAATAATGGAGTTTTTAGCGGCTAAAGAAATATATGAAAATAATTTTTCTAATAAAGATTTATTTAATATAGTTACAATTAATGATTCTGAAATAAATACATTATGGTTTAATACATTGTCTTATTTGATGTGTAAATCTCCAATATATAGTGATTTAATATTAAATTATTTATTCAACAACTTAAATGAACAAGATAATTTGTTAGATTTACTAAATCTTGACATTACTTTTCATAATGAAAATATAGTTTCTAAAAACATTGATAAATTTATTTTTCAATATACTAAACTTTATCAATATATGTCATTTTATAATGATTCAAGTAAGATTACTAAAATTTTAGATACTAATATTAAAGCAAATTATAAAAAATTAGTTGATGTTTTAATTAAGCAAAAAATAGAACCAATTATGACAGATTTTAACATTATTTTTATTAATAATCTATTATCATGCATAAATTATTTGTTAGAAAATTTTTCATATAATAAAAGTGAAACTAATAGATTAAAAAAATATTTTATTAAAAACGAAAAGTATTATATGCAAAGTGATAATTTTAAAGTTAGATATTTATATATATATTTACATTTATTTAATGATGATGAAATAGATAAATTAATAGAAAATAATGATATTAATAATAGGTTATTATCTATATTTTTATATGATGATGTACATTTAAATAATTTAAAAAAGTTAGATAAGTATTTAAATGACTATATATTGAATTATAAAAGTAAATTTGATGATCATTTTATAATTAATGATAATTTAATTATTAAATTTATTAATGACAATTATGATTCAAATAGATTAAAAAAATTAATTAATAGTATTGAAAATGATACTAATATAGCAAGTTTTATTCATTTTTTAAATTCTAATAATTCAGAAAAAATATGGAAACAACTTTCTAAAAAAAGTATAGTTTCTATCCTATATAACAAAATTATAAAAAAGTTAATAAATGAAACAGATAAATATAATAGTTCTATAAGAGAAGAAATTTTATTTGATCGCAGGAATGGAGATGCATTAGAGAAAATTTTAAAACTATGTATTAAACTTCAGTATATAACCAAAGAAAACTTAAATGATAACATATTTAATTCTAATTATATTACACAATATATTAGAGAATTAATAATAAAAATAATAATATTAATGGATGCAGAAAATATAAAGAGTTTATATGAAGTATTAAATGAAAAAAATGTTATATTTAATGTTTGGCGTTTAGAGTTAAATAACGAAGAAAAGATTAAACTTGAACCTCAAATAAATTCCTTATTTCCTGATGATGCTTTAAAAAATAAAGTGGCATTATTAAATCATGAAAATAAAAATTACGCTAAAGTAGAAGAAATTTTGAATCGCATTGGCTCTGCAAAAAATGTCTATTATAAAATTGATAATTTATATGAATTAATTAAAAATGAAGCACATTTTAATATAATTAAATATAATGCAATAATGAAAAATACTTTAAAATCAATTGTGAAAGAAATAGAGTTACACATAAAAAATATAAATGTTGATAAATTGATTTTTAAAGTTGGCAAAAATAAAAAGTATACTATTAGCTATGATTCTTTATTATATTCTAAAGCAATGTTTATATTATCAAAAATGGGATATGACATAAACAATTATAATAATCTTAATATTATTTTATTAAATAGTAATATAGATAAAATTGAACCAATATATAATGAGAATAATTATAAGATATTATTAGATTTTGTTGATAAAAAGGATTCTTATGCTTATGTAAAATTTTATCTTTATAATGTAATTGAAAAATTAAAAAATTATAATTCTAATATTTTATTTAAAACAATATTTAAATGGTTAGATAATATGACTTTCGATGAATATCAAATAAATAATATTCTAACATTCTTAATAGACAATACCAATTTATTAAGTAATAATGAAATTAAAAAACTAAAAAAGTTTAGAAAATATAAACTGGGGCAAGATATATTAATTGAACTTGGATATGAAAGTGAAATAAAAAATAGAATCAATTATATTAAGCAAAACTTTGTTTTCGAAGGAAGCTTAATTACTATAGAAGAAAACGGTAATTTTGAATATTCATCAGGCACGTATATTAATTCCTTATCAAAAATAGGAATTAATAACATAAAATATATTTATGATATATTATCTTTTATGTTTTCGAAATATAATGAAGGAGATTATTACGAATTCTCTAAATATATTTTAAATATGGTAATTGATTATATAAATAATAATATTAATAAAGTAGAAATAAAAAAAGTTATTGATTATATCATATTAAATGAAAAAAAGAATAATAATAGATATTTATATGAAATTTGTAATCGTATATATTTATTAAAAAATGATGAATTTAAACCTATAAATCAAATAATTAAACAATATAATCAAATAATAACAAATCAAGATATTAAGATATATTCATTTGATGATTTATATAATATAGTTAAAGATATTTTAAACATTAATATTTTAGAAGATTTATTAAAAATGAAATTTTTAGAGATATTCAAAGATAAAGAAACATCAAAAATTAGGCCTTTAAGAGAAGAAACTTATCAATTTTTAATTGGATACGAATTAACTAGAATTTTGATTATGAAAGGTTTTTTTACAAAAGTTGTATATGAATCAACAGCGTTTGATAAAAAAGGAGTGATATTCAATTAATATCTGAAGGATTTATAAATAACATAGTTATAGAAACAAAACTTGCTTCTAATTCTGATTTATCGAATGAAGATTCAATTAAGTTATACATAAAGAATACTCTTGATAAATATAAAGAAAGATTCAATTCTCCAAAAATACTTTTTGTAATTATTAACCAAAATTTAAGAGAAGAAACTTGTAAGAAAAAAATTGATTTAATCAATAGATATAGTAATCAAATAGTGGATATTGTATTTATAAACTTAAAAAGTGAATTTAAATAAAAATTAATTTGTTTTTAATTTAAATAATTTTAAAAAAGCTAGATAACTGTCGGAGACTATTTTAAAGGGTTTTAGGGATAGGCCCTAACAAGTTTAGGGTGTGTGAACACCATGCTTGATAGTTTATATACTAATACTCTGCAAACTTCAAAAGTGAATAATATATTTAACAATCATATCTTTAATATTTTACTTAAATTGGATTTACTTATATTTAATGAAATGATATAATATTGTTATGAAAGTAAATGGCGATGCTATGGATAATGAAACTAAAATTAAAAATTTTTTAAATAGTAATCATGGGTATATACTTACATCAGATTTTTT
>CANRJN010000098.1 GCA_947630945.1 uncultured Bacilli bacterium
AATAAAATACCTTATGTATTAAGACATACACTTGCTAAAATATTAGAATTAACACCAGAATTTAGTGGAAGAAATTTCCTAGTTAGAAGAGGTTATAGATTAGAAGATGATTATGTAAGTGTTAGTAAGATATTTACAGAAAAAGAAAGAAATAAATATTTAACTAAAAAATGTAATATTAAAAATAAAGATATAACTAAAAAAATATTTGAAGATAATAAAAATCAAAATAACTTAAATAAAATGCAAGCAATAGATATTCATTTTTGGTTAGTTAATGATATTTTACATAAAGCAGATTGTATGAGTATGGCAAATTCATTAGAAGTAAGAGTACCTTTTGTAGATACAGAAGTATTTAAAGTATCATCTACATTAGAACAAGATAAAAAAATAGGTAAAAATAGAACTAAAATTGCTTTAAGAGAAGCATCAAAAAGTGTTATTCCAAATGAAGCATATAATAAGAAAAAATTAGGTTTTCCTGTTCCACTTCGTAGTTGGATAAAAACAAAAGATTTTTATGATGAAGTTAGAAGAGTATTTGAAAGTGATTATTCAAAAGAATTTTTTAATCAAAAGAAAATTGTTAAATTATTAGATAATTGTGTTAAAAATGAAAAATATGAATATAAAAAAGTATGGGCTATTTATTCATTCTTAAAATGGTATCAAATATTCTTTGTAAATGAGAGTGTATAAATTATGTATAGAAAAACGTATGCAATTATTAATAATGATATTTTAGAGAGTAATGTTAAAAATATAATAAGTAAATTTGATTATAAATATTATATTGGTATTGTAAAAAATAATGCTTATAATCATGGAATACATATAATTCCATCTTTGTTAAAAGCAGGAATAAATTATCTAGCAGTATCTAGTTTAGATGAAGCACTAGAAATAAGAAAGTTTTATAAAGATATACCAATTTTAATATTAGAACCTATTGATATAGATTGTGTACTTGAAGCCTCTAAAAATAATATAACTATATCAGTAGAAAATATTGATTATATTAAAGAGTTAGAAAGTATTAAATTTCCAAATATATTAAAAATACATTTAATTATTGATTCTGGGATGAATCGTTTAGGTTTTAAAGATAAAGAATCAATAAATGAAGCATATAAATTAATTAATGATAATAAAAATTTATATTTAGAAGGAATATTTACTCACTTCGCGACATCAGGTTTTTTGGATAAATATTATGATAAACAAGTAAGTGAAGTGTATAAATTATTAGAAAGTATTGATTTAACTAAAATACCTATAATACATTTTAATCGTAGTGTAACTTTACTTAGACACAAGAAACATAAGTATACTACCGGTACTCGTTTAGGAATTTTAATGTATGGATTTAGTTTTCCATTTAAATATTCAGATAATTTTAAAGATTATTTAAGAAAGAAAAAGAGAAATTATTATTTAAAAAAATATGATATAAGTGAGTCTATATTTGAAAATGATTTGGATGTTAAACCTTCATTTTCATTATACTCAAAAGTTATAAGTATTAGAGAAGTACATAAAGGTGATATTGTTGGATATGATGGCACTTATGTATGTGATAGTGATTTTTTAGTAGCAACTATATGTATAGGTTATGCAGATGGAGTTAATAAACATTATAAATATGTCGCGATTAATAATAAGAAATATGAAATTATTAGTGACTGTATGGATATGTTAATGGTAAAGGTAGACGAAAGTGTTAAAGTAAATGATGAAGTAGAAATATTTGGTAATTTAATTAGTATAGATGAAGTATGTAAGAATTTAAAAACTAATCCATATCATTTATTTAATATGATAACAAATAGAGTAGTTAGAATTCATATTACAAAAACAAATAAAAAAGAAATAAAGTATTAAAGGAGAAGTACATGAAAAACCCTGTATTAATATTAGGTAGTGATGCAAATGCATATTATATGGCAAGATGTTGTTATGAGGAATATAAAATCAAACCATATTTAATAGGTAGAAAACCATTATCTTTTACAAAATATTCAAATATATTAAATATATCTTATGATGAAAATATGTGGAATGAAGAAGGTTTCTTAAAAGTATTAAAAGATTTTGCAAAAGATAAAAAAGAAAAAATTTTATTAATTAGTACTAATGAAACATATAGTGAATTTATTAGTAAAAATCAAGAAACATTAAAGAAAAATTATTTATTTAATGTTCCATCTATAAATGTAATTAAAACATTAACTAATAAAGAAACATTTTATAAAACATATGAAAAAAGTAATTTAAAATTTCCTAAAACTATATATTATAAAAAGAATAGTAAAATAAATTTAAAAAATTTTACATATCCGGTAGTTATTAAACCTGCTAATGTTGTAGAATATAATCATATAGATTTTAATGGTAAGTGTAAAATATATAAATTGAATAGTTATGAAGAGTTAAATGAAACAATTAATTTAATATATAATAATGGTTATAATGATATATTAATAATACAAGAATTTATTGAAGGAAATGATGATAATTTATTTGATGCTGTTTTATATGTAAATACTAAGGGTAAAGTAGAATTTATGAGTTTTGCTCAAATTGGTTTGCAAGAAAGAACTAGTACTATGGTTGGTAATGCAGCAGTACTAATTAATGGTTTTAATACTACTAAGGGAGATGTTAATAATCAAATAAATACTATAAAGGAATTTATGGAAAGTATTAATTATCGTGGTTTTGCAGAAGTTGATATGAAATATGATCCAAAAGATAATACATTTAAAGTTTTAGAAATAAATGCAAGACAAGGTAGATGTAGTTATTATATATCTGGTCTTGGAAAAAATTTAGTTAGAGTTTTAGTGGATGACTTGATAAATAATAATCATCATGAATTTGAAATATTAAATAATAAAGTATTATTATCTTTTGTTCCTAAAAATATAGTAAAAAAATATGTAACAAATGATGAATTTAAAAAAGAAGCATTAAAATTATGGAAGAATGTTATAAAACCAATGGATGCAAAATGTGATAAAAATTTAAAAAGATTTTTGATGCTAAGAAAAAGATGGTTAAATTATTATAAAGAATATAAAAATAGTTATTGGAAATAAATTATAGCAAAAGTGCTATAATTTTTTTTTAATTTTTGGTACAATTTATGTAGGTGAATATTATGTTTGAAAGTTTAAGTGAAAGATTACAAAAAGTAGTTAGTAATATAAAGTCAAAAGGTGTTATTAATGAAGATAACATTAGTGATATAGTAAGAGAAATAAGACTTTGTTTATTAGAAGCAGATGTTAATGTAAAAATAGTAAGAGAATTTATAGATAATGTTAAAGAAAAAGCACTTGGTGAAGAAGTTAAAAAGAGTATTAAGCCAGGTGACTTATTTGTTAAAATCTTAAAAGATGAACTTGTAGATTTATTAGGTGGGGACTCATCACCTCTTGAAGTTAGTAAAACGCCAACAATTACAATGATAGTTGGACTTCAAGGTGGAGGTAAAACTACAACTATTGGTAAAATGGGTAATATGGTTAGAAAGAAATATCATAAAAAACCTATGTTTATTGCTTGTGATGTTTATAGACCAGCAGCAATTGACCAATTAAAAAGTATAGGAAAAGAATTAAATATTGAAGTTTATGATGAGGGGAAAGGTAATCCTGTTGAAATTGCTAAAAATGGTATAGAATATGCTAAAAGTAAAGGATATGATTATATACTTATAGATACCGCAGGTCGTCTTCAAATAGATGAAAAGTTAATGGATGAACTAGTTGATATTGAAAGCAGTATTAATCCTCATGAAGAACTTCTTGTAATAGATGCTATGATGGGACAAGATGCAATAAATGTAATAACAGGATTTAATGATAAATTAAAACTAACAGGTTGTGTTTTAACTAAAATGGATGGAGATACAAAAGGTGGTGTTGCTCTATCTTTAAGACATCTTACTAATATTCCAATTAAATTAATAGGTGACTCTGAAAAATTAGATGGAATAGGTGAATTTTATCCTGAGAGAATTGCAAATAGAATACTTGGTATGGGAGATTTACTTTCAATAATTGAAAAGACTGAAAGAGAACTTGATACTGATGAAATGATGGATACAGCAAAGAAAATGCAAAAAGGAAAATTTGATCTTGAAGATTTTTTAAAGACAACAAAACAAATAAAAAAATTAGGTCCTCTTGAAAATATACTTAAATTAATGCCAAATGCTAAAAAATTAGGACTTGATAATGTTAATATTGATCCAAAATTAATGGCAAGAACAGAAGCAATAGTTTTATCAATGACAAAAGAAGAAAGAAGAAATCCTGATATCATTAAAGCAAGTAGAAAAATAAGAATAGCAAATGGTTGTGGACAAAAAGTTGAAGATGTTAATAGACTATTAAAACAATTTGATCAAATGAAAGTAATGATGAAACAAATGAAGAATATGAAGTTTTAAGTTTACAATAAATAATATTTGATATATAATAAATTTCAAGGAGGTTTTTATGGATATATATTTTGATAATTTACAATTAATATTGAATAGTGATAATACTGATG
>CANRJN010000099.1 GCA_947630945.1 uncultured Bacilli bacterium
TTGTTCATCATTACATTAAAATCTTTTTTACTTTCATTAGCCATAGTATTCCAACTCCATTTCAAATTGTAATTTGTTAAATACCTATTTATTATCTGTAAATGTTTTAGCTACTATTTTCCAACCATCTTCAAATTTTTTCAACATATGCAAATCAACATAATCTGCACCAAAATAGTTTTCCATAGTTACTCTAATAACTGCTATATCATTATTAACTTCTAAAACATCTACTCTTCCTATTGAATCAGTTGCTCCTGCTTCATCTGCACCATCAAATAAAGTTTGAATAGGATTTCCATTGATAGTTGCATTTTCATGAAATGCAGATTTCATTATTGAACTATCTCCCTTTCTGCAACCTTCTAAATAAAGGTTAGCAACATTTACTATTTCTTCATAGTCTTTTAAATTAATTGCTTTCATATAATTCATCCTTTCTTTACAAATACATTATATCGTTATATAATATTTTTGTATAGTACTTACCTAAAGGAGAGTGTAACATGAAAAATTGCGTGGAATCTAATATGAATTTTGAAGAAACAGGCTTTGCTTACAGTATGTCTTTAATATCAGGAAAATATAAATTACCTATATTATATTCTTTAGCTTTTTATGGTACATTTAGATATAATGAACTAAAAAGATTTTTGGATCCTATTTCATTTAAAACTCTAACATCTAATTTAAAGGAACTAGAAGATTGTGGTCTAATTATTAGAAAAGAATATCAAGAAATTCCACCTAAAGTAGAATACTACTTGTCTGATAAAGGAAAATCTTTAATGCCAATTTTAGACCAATTATGTGATTGGGGAGAAAAAAATAGACAAGTTTAGTTGCTTGTTTATTTTTTATCTAATCTACAAATTACTATTTATCTTACTAAAATAAATCTATTTTAAATCATTAATCCAAATTTATCTACTTGTGTAAACGTATAAGCCGATAATACGATAGCAATTGGATTACAAGCAAGTATTCCAATGATAAATGTTGCTAAGTAATAACCTCTTAATTCATCAGTATGACCTATATTATATAATTTTATTAAAGTTATTATTCCAAAAACAAATTGAGTAAAAGAGAAAATTCTTTCATAACTTGTACTATCACTAATAAAAGGTAATATGGATGTTATTAAAATTAATATAATCATAAGTTTAGAGTTATCAGTATGAGATTCTATTTTTTCTTTTTTTAATACAAACGATAACATACAAGTAAATATTGTTGCTATTAACATAATTAATAAATTATTATAAAAATAAATTATAGATTCATTTAAAAGATTACTATTTATAGAAATATTTATACCTTTTATAGTTATAATTGAAATATAAATTGATAATGCTACTACAACAATATGATATATTGGATTATTTATTATTTTCTTGTTTATTCTGCAAAGATTTGCAATAGGATTTAAACACATAAATAATAACATTAATATTACAACACCATTATAATGAAAACCTCCTATAATAGCATTATAAATATATAAAAAAGTTAATGTTATTACACAACAAATTGTAGATATAATATTCAAAACTTTATTCATAATCTTTACTCCTACAAATTACTACTTATCTTACTAAACTATTAAATTATAAACTAATAACTTCGTCAAAATAGATATAATCATAATCACTACAAGTTCATAATCATACTCTTTCTTTTTAGGAAGAATTGATACTAATAAAGTAGTAAGTATAATATTTATTAAAATATACATAAAATTAGTTGTACCTATCATTATAAAATCACTAATTATATTTATAATAAATAACAAAACTGAATTTAATAATATCTTTTTTAAAATATAAATATTATAATTTTTTCTTCCAATTCTAACAATAATATTATTTCTATTAAGTACATAGTAATAATAATTATCTAAAAACACCTTAAAAAATAAAAATGTGAATATTATACTATACATTATATCTATTGCTCTAAAAGTAGTTATATATTTAACTCCTAAATAATAAATATTATCTGTGTAATTTATTTTAGAAATAAAACTTAAAATTATTATAAATATATAGCTATTTTGCTTTTTTATTATTTCTTTCATATACTTTATTATCCTCTATTAATAAATATCTATTAAAACTTAATTCTTCCATTGAATCATGAGTAGCAATTATAATTAATTTATCATTTTCTTTTGCATATTCTTTTATTACTTTATAAAATTCCTCTACGCCATCTTTATCTAAACCTCTTATTGGCTCATCAAGCAAAATAATATCTTGATCTTCCATTATTGCCTGAATAATCGCAGTCTTTTGCCTCATTCCAACAGAATAATTTTTAATTTTTTCATTACTATATAAATCTAAATTAAATTTCTTACATAAATCACTTATTTTTTTCTCGACTTCTTCATTATAAGTGTTTAGTAACGAATATAAATATTTTAAATTATAAAGTATAGTTTCATTTTCAATAAATCCAGGATTTTCAATTACAGCACCAATTCTTTTATTTTGCTCTATCTCGATAGTTCCAGTAGTAGGGCTCATAATATCAGCAATAATTTTAAACAAAGTAGACTTTCCACTTCCATTAGCACCATAAAAATGAACTAAATCTCCTTTTTCAAAAGATAAATTGACATTTTCAAATATTAAATGATTCCCAAATTTTTTACTTACATTTTTAATCTCTAACATAATTTCCTCCTACATTTGACCTAACATTATATAAATTAGCATTTCTACAAAAAATTTATAAAACAATAAATTCAGTATAATTGGAACTAATATATATCTTGTACTATTCTTATTATTAAATAAAAATAGTGACATTAATTCAAAAATCATAAAAACTATAAACCTACAAATAATAAATACAATAAAGAAATTTATATAATCATAATTTATTCCAAATTTTAAATACAATATAAAATCTGTAATAAAACAAAAACATATAACATCAATAATAGAATTTATAATATAACTACAAATAACTTTTTTCCTACCTAGTCTACAAACCAATTTATCATAAATACTTTTTGTATTTTTTGTTTTAGTATAAATATAAATAATATATAAGTTATTTAATATAAAAACTATAAAATTAGAAGAAGTATTAAGTGAAATCAAATCTATATCTTTAGTATCATTTGAAAAAGCAAAAAAAACTCCAAAAGCAAATATAATTATAAATAATGCAAAAAATTTTATTCTATCTTTTATTATTAGTTTAACCATTTTTTCTTTCCCTCTTATATTTAATAAATCCAAATATACCAATTAGTGATATATAACCTAAACAAGCAAGATAAAACATAATATGTCTTTGTAATATGGTTGTTATTCCAACAAAGGACTCAATTCCAGGACTAATAAGACCTCCACTATAAAACAAATTAGTTACTATCTGACCTAACATATTATAACCAAAATGTGATATATAGATATTTCCTATCAATGCAGGTAACATTGTACCTAAAACTCCAACTAATAAACCACTTATTTTATATACATATAAATTTTTTATAAAAGGTATTAAAATATATAAAAATAATGAAAGTATACTAAATCCTATACAAGAATATATAACATAAATAATAAAAGATATTAAAGAATTACTACTATATGCAAAAACTCCATCTATGTAATAACTAGGATCTTTAGTCATAATCAAACCAATTTTACAAAAACAAAAATTGATAATCAAAAATGTAACAACGTGTATAAATAATCTAAAACAAAAAGAAACTATTAAAATACTTTTTACTTCATATTTGTATCTTTCTTTATAGGTTTTTCTTTCTATAATAAAATTTTGAAACGTAGTATATTTATTTTTATGATAATTAATAGTAATAACATTATTAATTAGAAAAGATAAAAGTAAATAAAAAGGAAGAAATAAACTATAACCATTTATACGATAAAACATTTCAAGACCAATTTGTCCTTCGGAATTAGATAACATATTAAACCCCATAATTTTATAACCAAGAGCAACTAATCCATATACTACAAAAATTATAATTAATATAAAAATCTTTTTGTCTTTTATTTCTTCCATATATTTCTCCTTGTTTTAATATTTTATATACTAAATTTTTATTACTAAAAATCTTTATATAAATCCAATTTTACAATTACTATTTATCTCATTAATAATATTATACCAAACTATAAAATAATAAGAAATAAAATATTATATAAAAATGATATTGATTTATAAACTTATTTCTAAATCATCTTGTTCTTCTTTTTCATATTCATTTTCTTTCATGTAACTCGGTATATCAGCATAGTCAAACAACTCATCTTCTTGTGTTGTTCCTTTTGATATATCATATACATCATCACTATTAAGATCTTTATTATCATAATAACCTTTTATTTCCCCTGTTGTGCGTTCTTTTGTCTTTTCGTTACCTATTTGTAGTAATTCCCTTAAAAATCTCTTTATTGCCTCAAATATGATAGTTATATAATCTCTTAATTGTTTATTTTCTTTTGTTAGGTT
>CANRJN010000100.1 GCA_947630945.1 uncultured Bacilli bacterium
TAAAGATAAAGAATTAGCTTCAATTTTTAAAGATGAATGTATGGATTCTATCTTATTATTTCTTCTAAGCACTGGCATTTTATTTAAGTTTGAATAATTATCTAATTTTCCGATTTTTTCCATAATGCTAGAGATATATTCTAAAATTTTATTTGTTATTGTAAATGGTGGTTTATAATCAGCCATATTATACCTCCAATCTATACTTATATTATAAAATAATTTTAAAAAATAATCAATACATCTTGCTTAAATCTTACTTATTTCTTACTTAAATCTTGCTTAATTCTTGCTTAATTTTTATAGAACTTAAAATATCAAAAAATATAGAATTCCTATGAGTTTTATTGTTGGAAGATTAGCTAAAAATAACTATATAAGATATAATAGTATGCTATATAATAAATATAAATCAATATGATAGAATTAACCTATACAGAAGAACGCAAAATATTAAATAAAAAAGTTTATAGTTTTGTATATTATATTTAATAAAATTACATAATATAACATATATATATTAAAAGTATTTCTTATCTTTAATTGACAAATATAGATAATTGTGTTAGAATTTGCATATAAAGAGGGGAGTGCAAAAATTATGAAAAAATTAAAATCTGTTTTTGTTGCTATATTTGCATTAGTATTAATAGTAGCTCCTTGCGTTAATGCAGCTACTGCAGAGGATATTGTTTCTTTTGCAAAACAAGAGCATATTCTTGCAGGACAAAAAGTTGTTTTATCAAGTGCAGATGTACAAAAAATTGTAGATTTCTTTAATGAAAATGAAATAACTGCTGAAGAAGGAGATTTTATTTTAGATAAAGTTAAAGAAGCTATTGATGTAACTAATAAAGATAGCTCTAATGGTTTAGAAGCTATGTCAGCAGCTGCAAAGCAAGAAGTAATATCTTTACTAAATGAGGCTGGTAGTGTTGTAGGAGTAACAGTAACTTACAATTCAGCAGACAAAACTATGGACATTTTTAAAAATGGTGAAAAAATAGATGCAATTAGCTTAAGTGATTTATTACCATATACTGGATCTAACGCTGTAGTTTATATTGCATTAGCTATAATAGCTGTAGCAGCAATTGCCGTGTTTGCTGTAGCTAACGAAGGAAAATTAGTAAATGCAAAATAGTTTTTTAAAAGCAATTAAGGCAACTATTACTCAAATAATAGTTGCTTTTATAATTGCCTTAATAATTATCTTTGTAATATACACTTTATCTAATAAGGAAATTAACATGGCAGTTTCTTTAATAAATACAATATCAACGGGTCAAAGTGATACTACGAAAGAAAAAGAAGTTATAATGCAAGTATTAGATTCAGGCAAAAGTATAATAAAGAATCGTCCATATTACGGACAGCAATATGGTACTATAACAATTGAAAGCGCTAACATAAACTTACCTATATTTTATGGGGATGCAGTAAGTGTATTAAAAAATGGTGTTGGACATTCAACAAGTAGCTATATGCCTGGAGCAGGTGGCTCTATAATTATGTGTGCTCATAATTCGGCAAATAAATTTAGGAACTTATCTAAAGTAAATATAGGAGACATTATTGAAGTTAAGACTAATTATGGTATCTTTAGATATAAAGCTTATGATATGCAAATTATACAAGAAACCGAAAAAGAAAAACTTCCTATTCAAGATGAAAAAGAAATTTTAATGATATTTACATGTTACCCTTTTGATGCATTAGGATATACAACAAGTAGATATGTAATATATTCTGAATTATATGAATGGGAAGCTTTATAGGAGGGAAAAATGAAAAAGTTAATATCATATATACTAACATTTCTATTAGTAATTTTTCTAGTAGCATTAGTTCTAGTAACTTGCATAAAAGAAAAAGCTTTAAATATTGATAACGTACTAAAAATATTTGATAATGTAAATTTTTATGAGAATTCATATGAAACTTTAAATGAAAATTTTTCTAATTATATGGAACAATCAGGACTTGATGAAAGCGTTATAGAAAACATAATTACAGTAGAGGATATCAAAACAGAAATAAGAAATTGTATAGAAAGTATTTATAATAATGCCAACTATACTATAAATAAAGAAAATATAGAAAAAAGATTGAATGAAAATATTAATAGCTATTTAGAAGAAAATCATAGAAAGTTAAATTCTAATGAAGAAAAGGCAATGTCAACACTTGTTTCAAAAATTTCAAGTTTATATGAATCTGAAGTTTTTCCAATAGATTTAATATCTAAGGTAAATATAAATTTGAAAAAAATTAGTAATTTAGTAAACATAGCAAATGTATCTTTATATATATGCGTTGGAGTATTAGTATTCTTTTTAGTTATAATAAACATAAAAAATATAATAAAAGTTTTAAATTATATTGGAGTATCATTACTTTCTTCAGGCTTTGTTTTATATGCTCCAAAAATATTTGTAGACCATAAACTACATATAAATGATATAAATATATATAATAGAAATATATCGGACATTATAATAAACTTTGTAAATGAAGTATTAAATTATTTTACTGTAATACCAATAATTTTTATTGTTTTAGCAGTAGTATTATTATTTGTAGCTAATCTTTTAAATAAGTCTGATAATTAAAATGATTGTTATATTATAAAATTGTAAGATATAGTGCAAAGTTTAGTTAGGTGTAAAAAAGAAGATTGAAATGAAGTGAGCCATTTGTGGCTCACTTCATTTTCACTTTTTTTCTTATTTTTATTATTCTTTTATTTTCAAATCTTTCTTTTTAATTTTTATTTCTCCAATTGTAAATGGTGCAATTTTTCTAATTATTTCAGTTGCAATTATAGAGAATACTATACTGATTAAAACTGTTGTTAAAGATAGCAATAGTTCAATAACAAAATTACTATTTATCATAAGTTTTGTAATGATACCTAATTTAGTTTGAAATACTAAAATAATTAATTTATGGAAAATTAAAATTCCTAATGTATTTTTTCCGATATACTCTAAAACTTTATTTTTATTTATTAACATAGAAATATAAATTGTCACAAAGGATAAACATAATGCAGATAATATTGCTAAAGTAAAATATCCATAGCTATAAGTCATGTAATCAATAGCTTTTTTATTTAAAAAACATGTAAGCAAACCAACAATAAAAACAGAAATTATGGTATACCATTTAAATAAAAATGATTTGTTTCCTAGAACATTATATTCTTTTAGCAAGTACCCTATATAGAAAAATATTCCTAAATTAAGTACTGTATTAAGTCCCCATGGCAAGTGTATTTTTAAAAAATATACACTTATATAAGCAATTATAATTAGTGGCAATAACATTAATGTCTTAACTTTTTTATTCTTACTAGTAAATTTTATTATGAAGTAATACGCAATATTCATAGAAAATAATGCTGGTAAAAACCAAAGAGGTGAATTTTGTTTTAGCAAATTATCAGTACCTATTCCATAAAATATTCCAAATATGCTTCTTTTAAAATCAAAAGATACATTTTTATTCAAAGTATTTGCAACATTTGAACCTAATATCATATATGGTATTAAAAACAAAAATGCCCAAATAAAATACGGTACCATAAGCCTTAAAAATTTATTTTTAACAAATGTTGTGAATTTTTCATTTTCTTTTACCTTAAAAAGATATCCTGATAAAATAAAAAATAAGGCCACGTGAAAACTATATACAAATTTTTCAAAAACAGCAAGATGCTCAGAATATGAACATGCATGTCCAAATACGATAAAAACAATTGCAAAACATCTTGCAATATCTATATATTTAATTCTTTTTTCCATAGAAGTCTCCTTTAAACTTTTTTATTTACAGCTTAAATTATAACATAAAATTATGATAATTAAAATGAAATTACTAGTAAAACTTAAATAATAACATAGTTTTAATAAATCAAAAAATAATATTGAAGTAAAAAATTAGCCCATAGGCTAATTTTTTAGATTATAATATTATTAATTTTAATCTCTAGCAAATAAGTCACGAGTATATAATTTATCTACTTCGTCTGCTAATTCTTCATCATATCTATTAGCAAGTATTACGTCAGATATATTTTTAAACTCATCTAGATTATTTATAATTTTTAGTCCATCAAATTCATTTACTTTTAAAGTTGGTTCATATACAACTATTTGAATGTTCTTTGCTCTTAAAATATTAATAACACTTTGAATAGCACTTGATCTAAAGTTATCTGAGCCACTTTTCATTGTTAGTCTATATATACCAACTACTTTTGGATTCCTATTTAATACCATATCTGCTACATGTTGTTT
>CANRJN010000101.1 GCA_947630945.1 uncultured Bacilli bacterium
TTGTACAACTATCAAAAATGAGCAAGCCTAGTAATTATAAGGCTTTGCTCATTTTTACTGCAAAACTCAAGATAACAAGTATATAAGATTTTTTAATAAATTTCAATTTATATTTTATAATTCATTAGATATTTTAATAAATTCCTCTATATTTAACTCTTCTGCTCTATTTGTTAAATCTTTATTAAATGTTTTCATTATGCTTTCTATTTTTGATAAATCATAATTTGTAAGATTATTTTTTAAATTTTTTCTTTTATGTACAAAACTATCTAATACTAATTTATAAAATTTTTCTTCATTTTTAGCAGTAATATAATATTTTCTTTTAGTTAATTTTAATACTACACTATCTACTTTTGGTATTGGTTCAAATGAATTTTTACTAACATCACATATCTTTGTTATTTCATAATTATATTGTAAAAATATACTAAGTGAATTATATTCTTTTGTACAAGGTTTTGCCATAAATCTATGTCCTACTTCTTTTTGTACCATAATTACTATTTCTTTTGGGTTACTTTCTTTTGTTATTTTATTTATAATTGCAGTAGTTATATAGTATGGTAAGTTACCTATAAAATAAATATTTTTATATTTTTTATCTATATATTTTGATAAATCTACTTTTAAAAAGTCTTCATATACTATTTTTAATTTATCACTTTCTAACTCTTTTAATACACTTTGTAATCTTGTATCTATTTCAAAGCATATTATATCACAAGATTTATTTTTTAATTCTTTTGTAATAGCCCCAGCACCAGGACCTATTTCTATTATCAAATCATCTTCATTTGGTGTAATTGATGAAGATATTTTATTTATAATATTTTTGTCAAATAAAAAATTTTGACCTAATGATTTTTTATAATCAAAATTTTTCATTTTGTCCAACCCTTTCTTAATACTTCAAATTCTAAATTTCTAACTCTACCAACATGCTGTCTTGCATAATCTTCACTTTCTGTAAGTAAATCTATTACATTTCCACTAACTCCTCTATCAAGAACTATCGCGATAATTGGTTCTTGTGATAGTTTATTAACATTAAATCTTAATATTGTTCCACATGGATAATTTTTACTACTAGCAACTATTCTTATATTTCCATATGTTTTGTCATTATAATATATTCCCTCTTTTAATACATTAGTTCTTGGAGGACAAGCAAGATACCCTGAACATAATGGACAATCTCCTGCATAACCTGTAAGTTCTCCTACAAATGTAGTAACAGGGTTATAATCTTTTTCTATAAATAATTCTTTTTGTGTATTTTGAATTACATTAATATCTACTGATTTATTAAGATTAGTATTTGAAGCAACAGAAAGAACAGTTATTGTATTAGTTGTCTTACATAACATAAATATACAACAACTAATTATAACAATAGTTTCAATAGTCATAAATATTCTACTTCTAATATATTGTTTCATAATACTACTCCTATAAAAATTATATAATAAGTAGATATAAATGTCAAAGAGAGTAATATTAGTTTACATAATTATAAAATTTTATTAAAAAAAGAATTATATTTTAAATAATTCCTTTGCATTTTCTGTTGTAGTTTTTATTACTTCTTCTATACTTATATTTTTAATTTCTGCTATTCTCTTAGCAACATAATAAATATTATATGGGTTATTCTTTTGTCCTCTATATGGCTCTGGTGTTAAATATGGACTATCTGTTTCTAATAATATATTTTTTAAATCTATCTTTTCTATTACCTCATATAATTTAGAATTTTTAAATGTTAAAACTCCACCTATACCTAATTTATAACCACATTTAATAAATTCACGAGCCATTTCAATACTACCACTAAAACAATGAATAACACCTTTATTATTTCTTTTCTTAACAATTTCTAAACAATCCCCAATACTATCTCTTGTATGAATAACTACGGGTAAATTATATTTTTCTGCAAGTTTTAATTCACGAATAAATATTTCTTTTTGTTCTTCTTTATTTTCTTTATTCCAATAATAATCAAGTCCTATTTCCCCAATACCATATATTTTATTATTCTTAATTAATTCTTCTATTTTATCTATTTCTTTAATATTAGTTATATTTTGTGGATGAATACCAATTACAGGTATTAAAAAATTTTTATATTTTTTACTAAGTTCAATTATTTCTTTTGCATCTTCTACACAAGTAGATGCATTAATAACATTTATAACATTATTCTCTTTTAAATATTTAATAACTTCATCAATATTATCATAATATTCACTTATAATATGCGCGTGACTATCTATCATTTTACACCTCATACACATTATAATATTTTTGTATACTTTAATCAATTATTACTCTTTTAATTATAATTTATTTATATTTTAATTGGTTTTGGTAATAAATTCTTATTTTATCAGCATTATTAAATTATATAGTGCTAATAAAAAATATGGTATAATAATTATAATAATAGTAAAAAAGGAGAAATAAAATGAATTTATTAACTATGATTAATGAAGCAAATAGTGAAGAATTAAATAAAATTGTTAGTGAAAGACTAGATATTCTTAACAATCAAGCAAATAATATACCCAAATTAGGTTTTGAAGGTTTTAAAATAATATGTCCATATTATAAAGGTTTCATCCCATTTACTACTAGAATACAATATTCAAAATATTCAATGGAAGATTATTCAATGAAAACTAAAGATTATTTTTATGAATTTGCTAAACTTTTGAATGAAAGAAAAAATATTAAAAAACCATATAATTTATTACTTTTTATCGAATTTTTTATTAATCAATATTTTGGGTTTTCTGATGGTAGAGATTTAAGAGACAACATATTTTATGATATTCCATGGCAAAATTCCAATACAGATGAAGATTTTTTTAAGTTATTAGAAAACAATGAAATTGGAAATTTAAAAGGAGAAAATCTTGCTATGTGTACAGAAAGAGCCGCTATGGCACAAAATTTATTATCTTTTTTTGGTTTTGAAAGTTATTATTGTTATGGCTGCATAAATAATGATGATATAGAAGAAAGTCATTGTTTTAATATTGTAAAATTAAATAATAATAAATATATGCTATTAGATTATAGTTTACCTATTTCTGTTTTAAAAGAAAATAAATTTATAGGATATTATCCTCTTCAATACACAATAAATGAAAACATTGATAAAATACTTAATGGAGAATTACCTATTTCTGTTCCATTATATCAAATAGAAATTAGTAATAATTACAAAAATTTAATTTCAATTGATAAAAATAGAGACTATTTAATTGGTAAGCTTACTTTTAATAAAGAGAAATCAAATGTATTATAATTAAAAAAATTCATATTTGATAATAAGTATGAATTTTTTGTTAATAAATAATTTTTACATATTCAAACTTTGCGTTTCTTCTTGTAATAGTGTACTATTTTTTGATAATATTTTCTCTGTGGCAAAATCTATTATTTCAATTCCTTTATTTTTATAATTTTCCATTTCTTTATCATATGTTTTCACTTTTTCATCTTGTTTTGAAATATCATCCTCTATTTTTGAAAAATTTCCACCTAATGGAGATTCTTTTTCTAATCGTGTAAGTTCATCTTGAATTTGAATTAATTTATATTTTTCTATTCTATATTCTTCAGAATTCAAAATATTTTGATACTTTTTTAATAATTTACCACCTATTATTGTCAATACATTTGTTGGAAGATTACTACACACTCTAATTATTCCGTGATTATCTAAGGATGATATAATATCTATCATATCATCTTGTGAAAATAATATCAAAGATATTGATTCTGGAAGATAAACTAAATGTGCAAGTTTAGTTTTTACTTCTTCTATTTTTTCTTTATTATTATAGGTACTTAAACTATTTTTAAATAATTTAGAAACAGTCCCATCAATAAAAAATTTAAAATCACTTTTTACAAAAGGCATACTACCATTTTTATTAATACTTTCTGAAATATTTTGACTAATAGATATCATGAATTTTGACCATTCATTAGGATAATTAAATGATAAATCATCATGTATCAATATTAAATTACTTAAATAATTACTATCATTAAGTTTTGCTTTTGTTTCTTCTATATTATAAAACATTTTTATCACCTATTTAAATTGTACCAAATTTCTGACGAAAAGTCTTTAGGTTATCTAAAATTTATCAAAAAATATTGCAAAATAAAAAGTGT
>CANRJN010000102.1 GCA_947630945.1 uncultured Bacilli bacterium
TAAAAATAATATAAAATTTGAATAGAGGTGTTTAAAAATGGATGAAATATTAACTTTTAGAATTGGAATAGAAGGGTTAGAAAATAAAATATGGAGGAGTATTGAAATACCAAGTAGAAGAACAGTAGCAGATCTTGCATATACTATACTTGCATCATTTAATTCACTTGCTTACCATTTATATGACATTGAATACAAAGATTATTTATTTGATTGCTGGGTTTGTCCTGAAGAAGATTCTTATTTTGATGAGTTATCTAATGCTGTTGCAACGAAATTAAGTGAATTGAAATTAGAAAAGAATGACACTATGAAAATGGAGTATGATACGGGTTCTACAACTACTTTCAATATCATATATTTAGGTTCAAGGAAATTAAAAAGCTATAAAGAACAAGAACTTTATCCAATAGTAGTTAATGGTGAAGGTTTAGGAATGCTTGATGATATGTGCGATTTTGATTTAAAAGATATTGTTGATGATATAGATAAATTGGGTTATTCTAATCATTACTTTACTCCAGGATATGAAACAAATAGAAAATATGATTATAGAAAGTATAATATTAAAAAGGATAATAGAGAACTAAAAGGAAAAATATTAACAATTAAAAATGGTTATGAAGTGAAAGAATAACATTTAGTAAATATTATGAATAAAAAAGATTTATATGAATTATTGGAAAAATTATGTGAAAAAGGTTCAAAAGAACGAATTAAAAAGTTTTTGTTTAGGGTAATTGAAAAATTATCAGACAGTCAAAATAAGGAAATAATAGAACTTATTAATGAAGTCTTTAAAGATGAAATACAAAGTATTAATTTAGGTGATTTGGATAAAACAATAGAAAAAATTGAAGAGCAATTTGATTTAATTAATGTTGGTAAATTGCAATTTCATTGTGAAACTTATGAAACTGGTGATTATGGCTACTTTGATGATGATTACGAAACTCGTTATTATGATTCTGAAAATGTTAGTAGTATTATATTAAATGCTTATAATTTAGCGTCTTTATTAATTACAAAAAAAGATTATATAAATGCAAGAAAGATTCTTGATTTAATTGTTTTTACTAATTATTCTGTTTTAGAAGATGATAGTAATGATATTTTGGATTATGAAATAAAGTATATTGTATCTTATGAATTGGTAAATTTAGATATAAATAAAATATGTTTAACTTTATTATTTATTACTATATTAGCTAGTGATAAAAAACTTGAAGAAATATATAATTATTATAAATTATATACTTTTAGAAATATTAAACTTGAAGATTCTTTTAGTTTAGGATTAGAAAAAATTAAAGATTTGGATATATTTTTGCAAAATTGGATACAATTTCTATCTCAAAAAAGTGATGATATTTCTTTTAACTTATTAATCAATTCTTTAGAATATAGTAATTATGATAATTATAAAAAAGTATTAGGAATGAACAAGGTAACACATCCTAAATTATGTACATTTATATTGAAAAAAATATATGAATTAAAAAAATACAAAGAAGTTATTGAAATAGGTGAAAGCATAATTAATGATGTGGATGGTAGTATAAGAAGAGATATTTCATTACTTATAGCTGAGTCTTATAAAAAATTATATTCGGATTTTGATATTAGTCAGTATCTATACATAGCATTTGAATCAAGTCATAACGTATCTGATTTAATAAGGATTATAAATAATGATTATTTAGTAAAATATAAAGAAAAAATAGATTTTATAAAAGAAGATCCATACAAGAACTTAAATAGTAATGTTATAGTATTGTTTAGTTATTTTTTAGGAGAATTTGATGCTTTTTTAAATGTTTTTAAAGATAATCAAGAATATCTAGGGTGGACATATTCAAATATGAATACTTATGTAGAATTAGCATTATTTTTACTATGTGATTGGAATGAAACTGAAATAAAAAAGAAATTAGCTTGTTCAATATGTATTGATATAGGAATAATAGATGATTATAATCTTTATAATGCCGATGAAAGAGAAATTGAGTATTTTAAAATTCTTAATGCTTGGAAAAAACACTTTATTATTTCTGATAAAATAAAACAGGATTATATTAGTTGGTTAGAAGCAACAGTAGCTAAACGAGTAGATGCAATTGTGTCTAATCAACATCGTGGTTCTTATCATAAAGCAGCATTTTTAGTTTGTATTTTAGATGAATGTCTAGAAAATCTAAATATGAAAAATAAAGGTGAGATAATTACATTTTATGAAAAGAAATATTTAAGATATACTGCCTTTAAAAAAGAAATTAATAAATACAATAATATATTTTAGAAATAATAGAGAAAAAATAAAAAAAGATTATAAAAAGATTAAAATTTTATTAACTGTCGAAGACTATTTTAATGGGTTTTAGGGATAGGCTCTAACAAGTTTAGGGTGGGTGAACACCATGCTTGATAGTTTATATACTAATATTCTGCAAACTTCAAAAGTGAATAATATATTTAATAATCATATCTTTAAGATTTTGCTTAAATTAGATTTACTTATATTTGATAAATGATATAATATTGTTATGAAAGTAAATGGTGATGCTATGGATAATGAAACTAAAATTAAAAATTTTTTAAATAGTAATCATGGGTATATACTTACATCAGATTTTTTGAATTTAAATATTAGTAAGCCATTAATAAAAAAATATCTTGATAAAGGGATAATAAAAAAAGTTTCTCATGGAATATATATAGATAGCAATTTATTAGTTGATGATGAATATGTTTTTCAATTAAGATATCCTAATGCCATATTTTCATATCAGAGTGCTTTAAGTTTACTAGGTTTAATTAATGAATCACCAAAAACAAAATGAAGTAACTATTAATAGTAGTAAAAGGATAATAAGTGATTATAAAATTCATTATGCATCTGATAAATATTTTGAACTTGGAATTATTGAAATAAAAGATATGTTTAACAATCCTATTAAAATATATAATGCTGAAAGATGTATATGCGATATATTAAAGGATAATAATTTTGATTCTAAATTGCAAAATGAAATTCTTCATTCATATTTTCAAAGTGAAGATAAAGCCATTGATAGATTATTAGAGTATTCAAAAACTTTTAATATTTATGATAAAGTTAGTACTTTAGTTGATTATGCAGTTAGATAGGAGGTATTTAAATGAGCGAAAAAGATTTAGATTCTAGTAATGTAGAATACACTGAAGAAGTAAAATCTCAAGATTATGTTAAACAATTACAGTGGGATATGGCTATAGGCCTTCAAGAAGTAGATAATTTAAAACCTTCTAAATATTTTGAGAAACTTGTTACTGATAATATAGAAGGTAATCTTACAATTGAACAAGTAGAAAAGGATTTAAAAGAATACTATATTGAAAAAGAAAAACAAAACGATATAAATCATAATGAAATGGAATGTGATTTAGTTTCTACTAGAATTGTAGAATTATTACAAATTGATAATTTTGAATTATCAGTAGATTATTTAAAATATGTTCATAAATATTTATTTCAAGATGTTTATGAATTTGCTGGAGAATTTAGAAAAATAGATTTTTCTAAACATGAAAAAATATTAAATAATGATTCGGTAGCTTATGGGGACTCAAAAACTTTGAATGAATCATTAGAGTATGATATATCATTAGAAAAAGAAAAGAATTATAAAGATATGAGTATTGTTGAAGTAATTAATAATATAACTAGTTTTTCATCAAATATTTGGCAAGTACATCCTTTTAGAGAAGGAAATACTAGAACTATAGCATTATTTATTGAAAAATATTTAATTAGTTTAGGATACGAAGTAGATAATACACTATTTAAAGATAAATCAGTTTATTTTAGAAATGCACTAGTAAGAAGTAATTATTTTAATAATTATTTAAATATAAAAGATGATAAAAGTTATTTAATTAAATTTTATGAAAATTTGTTGTTAGGTAAAAACAATAATTTACATTCACAAGATTTAATAATTAAAGAGTTGTTTTAGGAGGTAGTAAATGACTATTACGGAGTTGTTAACAGAATTAAGAGGACTGTTTGGAAATGAAAGAGATAAAGGAACTGCATTTGAAAAATTAATAAAAATGTTTTTAGAAACTGAACCAAAATACATGGCAACTTTATCTAATGTTTGGATGTGGAAAGATTTTCCATATAGAGAAAGTATTGGAGATATCGG
>CANRJN010000103.1 GCA_947630945.1 uncultured Bacilli bacterium
ACACCTGCTGCACTTGATATTATACATTTAAATTTGAATATGTTTAATCAAAAACATTAAAAAGTGATAATATGTATTGTCATAAGCAATAAAAAATGATAATGGTCAAATATAAATTGATAATATGTAAAATAAAAAATGATAATATAAGTTTAATCTAACAATGGCAAATAAGAAAAGTATTATTCCAGAGTTTATGAAAGATAATCCTGACGATATATATCAATTCTTATTTCCCCTTAAAATCGTACTCGATGAAGATCAATTTGGTAATAGTCACTATGAAGTAGTAGTTAAAAATACTAATACAAATCAATTCTTTTCTTATCTTATGTCTCCTGAATTATTGTTTACGCATTATCAATTTTTAGAGTATTATCAAAATGGTAAAAAAGTAGATAGAAATAAGAAAGAATTTGTTGATGAAAAAAGTTTTATTATTAATACAAGATTGATTAATAAAGGGAGCGAAAAGAAACTCAATGATATTTTAGATAATAATACTATTAAGAGTTTATTGCCTGAAAGTAATGAATTTAGTGATTCAAAATATATAAATTGTTATCTAGTAGAACAAAAAGATATGAAGATAATTATCCCACAATTTGCAATTGGAATATACTATTATTTTAGATTTTCAGAATTAAGAGAAGCAGTATTTGATTCAACATTAGAAGAGTTATATATTATGTGTGATGATAATCCAAAAGATGCGAAAATAGTTTTACCAAAATACAGAACAGATGAAGATGCTGCTTTTATTCATAGATATGTTTGTCAAAAAAGTGCTAAAAAAGAGTTTGATAATGTATCTAACTATATCCATAATTATCTAAGATATATGCAAGATAAGAATTCAGAACAAGATATATATAAAATGCATTTAAAGTTTAATTTCCCAACAAAGGAAGATTTGAAAATTGATACTAGATGTAAACTTATTGTAAATAAAAAAACAAATGAGACATATTACTTAATTTATGAAATTGTAAATGATTATTCAGATATAGGTTTTGAGAAATTAACAAAAATTATAGAAAAGAATAAAGTAACTTTAAATATAGGAGATTTAGAGAATCTTCCAAAAGTTGAAAAAGATATTCCTATGGAAACATCTGAAATATTAAAAATATCCCATGCAAGTAAAAAATATACCCAAGCATATCATCAAAAGAATAGAAAAAAAAGTTGTGGTAGTCTAAAAGATATTTTAATAGATGAAGAAACTTCAACTAGAGATATTATAGAAGATTTACTTAAGATTTATAAAGAACAACAAACTGATGATATTATACACCAAAGTTTAACTGAGTCTTCAGTAAAAGGAAATAAATCTATTAGAAAGGTGGTTGTTTCTAGTGGGTTTATTAAAGAGCCTATATCTAAATCATTAAACGAAATAGATAATTTTGTAGTTTTTAATCAATATATAAATTTTTTACAACAACAAAAAGATATACAAGAGTTTTATTTAAATGAAAAGAAAGATTTACCTCAATACACATTTGAAGATGCTAATGGTGAAATAAAAGTTAATCCAAAATGTAAGATAAAAAAAAGACCTAGACAATATCTAACAGCAACTTTTTTATATAAAAATCAATATGTAGGATTGTTAGAATTGGAAAACAATTCTTATTCGGCTTGTTCAACTTGGGTAATAATATCTAGTTCGCCAATAAAAAATAGTAATTTTGATTTTTTTATAAACCTATATTTTAAAGAAGATAAAGGGATAGATGAGATATTAAAAGAGTATGCTGAAACTAATCCTAGATTTACCAAGAAGAATCATGAAAGAGATGAAAATTTAAATGAAATGCAACTTAGTAAATGGTATGTTGGCTTGCTAGGAAAAATTACTAATCTCTTTTTTAAAGATATTAATCAGTAATATTTTACAACAAAATTTTATATAAGAGAATTCAATGAATTTATAATAAAGGTGTTATTCTAAAATAGCAACTTATTTAATTATTTAACTTTCTTCTATATTTAAAATATTAATTTTAGGATTTATTTATTTTAAAATCATAACGATATATCATAAGTATCATAAACTAGCGTTGCTATATATTCATGAGCAGAATTTTCTATATTAAGTATACTTATACTAACTTTAAAATCAGAAAATTCGCCTTCTTTTTCTATAAAATTATTAATTTTTTTTTCTAAATTTTCTAAAATTGAATCTTTAATTATTTTTACTTTATACATTAATCAACCTATTCCTTGTGTATTATAATTATAGTCTAACTTATGGTTTAAATACTTTAATTGTATAAAAAGTAATAATTAAAAAATAAATTATTACTAAAAGTAACTGTGTAATCGAAGTAAATTTTTATTATAACTTGATAAAATATAATTAAATATATTAATGATAATTTAACTATGTTGGTAAAACCTAGTAAAAAAGGTTTAGATATATATTAATTTGGTTTATACGTATTAAATATATATCTAAATTCATTAAATTACTTTTTAATTCTACTTAAATGAGTAGGAGATATCCCTAGATATGATGCTATATGATATTGTGAGAGTCTTGATAAAATATGTCCATATTCCATTTTGAATTTTTCATATCTCTCTTTTGCATCATTTAAAACAAGAGATGATGTTGTATCATCTTTTTGTAAGATCCAATGTTTTTCCAAGTATAAAATATGATACATTTTAAGATCATCATATTTTTTTAAAATTTCTCTATATTTATCATGTTGTATATCAATAACAATAGAATCTTCTAAAGCTTCAACTATAGAACTTATTGGAAGGTTCATAAGCATTGCAAGCATTGGTCCATAAAATCTTGTTTCCCAAAAGAAATTTTTTGTAAATTCTTCACCTTTCTCATTTAAAGTAAAAGTTCTAAAAAGACCTTTATAAACATAAGTTACGCTATTTACTTTATCATACATATTAAAAGCATATTCATTTTTTTTAATAGTTCTAATTTTAGAGATATTTTTTAATTCTTGCCATACTTCATCTGAAATTGGATGATAAGAGTTCATAGTCTTATGTAAAGACTCAAAAATTTCATCATTATTTATAATCATTTTAATCAACTTTTTTTCCAATATTATAAAAATGTTTTAAAAAATCAACTTATGTAAAGGATTAAAATTTTTTATTCTACTAGTATTCAGATTTTAAAGGAGATTTTATGTCAAAAGAATTAAATTCACATCTAATTATTATATTAGCTACTTTTTTAGTAGGAGGTTCATTTGTTGTTTCACAAAAACTTTCAGGAATTATAGATCCAATCTCAATAACATTACTTAGATTTGTAATTGCCTCATTCGCATTATTACCAATTATATTTTTTAATCAAAATTATAGAATAAAACTTATTCCAACATTTAGTAGAGCTATGATCATAAGCTTTTTTTATTCACTATTCTTTATAGGACTATTTAAAGCTTTAGAATACACAACTGCTTTAAATACAGGAACTATTTTTACATTAGTACCATTCATTACAGCAGTTTTTTCAATATTTATCTTTAAACAAAAAATTAGTTTAATGAGCTACATGGTGTATTTTATTGGAATTATTGGTACATCTATGGTAGTTTTTAGAGGAAATTTAGAATTATTTCTATCATTATCTCTAAATAATGGAGATATTATATTCTTATTAGCTATTTTCTCTATGGCTTTATATTCAATTTGTATGAAATATTTTCATAAAGAAGATGATGAATTAATAGTATTAGTATTTATGACTTTATTTGGTGGAGTTATCTGGATGAGCTTAGCTTTAATAATTTTTGAAATACCATTAAATTGGACAAAAATAGGAACTGAAGAGTTTCTATATATTATATATTTAAGTATTTTAGCAACTCTTGTTACATCTTATCTTTATCAAAGAGGTACAATATTTTTAGGTCCAAAAAAAGTTATGGCATATGTATATTTAAATCCAACAGCTATAGTAATAATCTCTTTTTTAAGTGAATTTGAAAAAATTAATTTATTTATGTTTTTTGGTATTTTAATATCAGCTATTGCAACTTTTGTTTTATTATATAAAAACAAAAATATTTAATAATTTTAATTTGTTATAGCAATAAAATATTTAACTATTTTTAGAATACTGAAATTTTTTATTTACCATAATAGCTTTTATTTCTAGAACTTTTTTTTGAATTTCC
>CANRJN010000104.1 GCA_947630945.1 uncultured Bacilli bacterium
AAGTAATTCTTACTGCTTTCTTTGTTATATTTTTAGAATTTACGACTATATTACAAGCAGGTTTTACTGGTTTATTATTAGGACACAGATCTAATAATTTAAAAATGGCTAAATCAATTCTTTATGGTTTCTTAAACTACCTATTTGTTGTTGCAATATCAGTTTTAATTATTTATATCATAGGTTTATTTAATCCAAGTATTATGGCTTTATTTAATTCAAATATAAGTAATACACTTACAGTTGATATTGTAAAAACAGCTTTAATGTTAGGAATATGCTTATATATCATTTTAATTGGTATCTATTATTACATAGATATAAAAGTATTCCAAAAAGGTGTTAATGTAGATTAAACAATTTTAATAAGTATAATAAAAATTACAATTTATCTAAGTAAGATTATCAAGTAAATCTGATAGTCTTTTCATTTTGGAGGGATCTAAATAAAGAAAAAGTTTAATTATATAATTATTTTAATTTTAACTTTTATATTATCTAATAATATTTGCTATAATTTAACTTATATTATAGAGCATAATATAAAGTTGTCTTGGGATTTTAATATATTTTATTCATTGTATCAATTAAAAGATTTTAATCTTGTTATTGGTACTTTTTTATTAACTATTATTATGTATTTAGTTATATTAAAATATAATAAGGATATAAAGTTAAAGTTAAATAGTAATAATAGTTTGCCTGATTCTGATGGTAATTCAGAATATGGTAGTTCTCGGTGGATGAGTAAGAAAGAAATAAAAAATAATTTTAAATCTTGGTCTGTTGGAAAAACACTTAAAAGTGGTGGTATTCCTGTTACTTATCTTGATAATAAATATTATTATGATGATTCTTTCGATCATACTTTAATTATAGGATCTACTGGTTCAGGTAAATCAATTTGTGAAATCATGCCTTTAATTTTTAATCTAGGGTACGCAGGTGAATCTATGGTTATTAATGATGTTAAAGGCGAATTATATACGCATACTTATAAGTTCTTAAAACAACAGGGATATAAAATTCATTTAATCAATTTAAGAGATGCTCTTGCTAGTGATGGGTGGAATCCACTACATTTACCCTACAAATATTATAAGCATGGTAATATTGATCTGTCTGGTGATATGATAGAAAACTTTTCTAAATCTTTATGTAAGAATTTGTCTAGTAAAGATATGTATTGGGAAAAGTCTGCTACTGCAGTATTAACTGCTTTATGTTATGGATTAATAGAAGATGCTACTAGTGAGGATGAGGTTAATCTGTTTTCTTTATATAATCTTTTAGTTGAGCATGGATCAAAAACTATAGACAGGTTTAATTCGTTGGATTTATATTTCCAACAAAAGCCTGCAGGATCTTTATCAAAGATGGCTTATGCTACTGGATCTTTTGCTAAAGGTGAAACTCGTGCTACTCTTTTTTCTGTTCTTGCTACTACTATAAAAATGTTTAGTGACACTGGAATAGCTAATTTAACTAGTAGAACTGATTTCGAACTTGATAGTGTTGGGAAAAAGAAATCTGCTATATTTTTAATAATCCCTGATGAAAAGGAGTCAAGACATGATTTAGCATCTCTTTTTATTGATCAGTGTTATCAGTCTTTAGTAAATACTGCACAAGCTCTACCTGATGGGAAGATGCCTATTAGGATTAATTTTATACTTGATGAGTTTGCTAATATGCCACCAATTACATCTATATCTAATAAAATAACTGTTTCTCGCTCTCGTAATATTAGATTCTATTTAGTTATACAAGATTTTGACCAATTAAAAGAAAAATATAAAGAGTCTGCAGGCACTATCAAATCCAATACGACTAATTGGATTTATTTATTAACATCTGATAATTCTACTGCGAAAGAAATATCTTCTCGATTAGGTAAATACACAATAGCAAGTTCTAGAGTTTCTACATCAAGTAAAATCAAAGAAACTGATTTTAATCTTTCAAATGATAAGAGTTTATTAGGTAGAGATTTATTAATGCCTGATGAGTTAATGCGATTTAATTTTGGGGATGCTATATTTATGAAAGCTCGTAATCATCCTGTAAGAGCTAAACTTAAAACTATTTATGACTATCCAATAAAGATTGAAAAAGCCAAACTACCAAAGAAATCAAAAAAACATGAAATCAAAGTGTTTGATTTAGATAAATTTAGAAAAAATAAAACTATTAATAAAATGAATAAACAAATAGAATTAGAATAAATATTAAATTTAAGGTGGGATAATAATTAATAAGGAACAAAAAAATTATATTGAAAGTATAGTTAATCATTATAATAAGTTAAAAGGATCTATTGATAAAGAAGAATTACAAATTCTTTATAATACTATATATCCTGATTCTACAATAAAACTAAATAATGAAGATTGGGCAGTTTGTAACATTTGTGTTGGTAATAATGATAGTGAACAAATATGCAATTATTTTGAAAAGATTAATAATCGTATAGATATTACAAAATCTAAAAGTCTGCAAGTAAGTGAAATATTTGTAGATAAACTTATAAAAGAATTAGAAATTTATAATAAAGAGATTTATGGATCTGTTCAACCCTTTTGTGATAAAGATAAACAGGGATTAATGTTATCTTTAACTGACAAAGTTACTAATGAAAAATTATTTATTTGGTGCAGTGGTGTTAAAGATGAGGATTCTATAATGATTCTTACATCTAAAGAAAAAAGCAAATATAATCTTTATATGAAAGATGATATAGATAATGCTCAATATTTTGATAACATGAACTTTGAAAAAGCAATAAAATATTCTTTATTTGAGTTGGATAGGTTTTTAGGTAAAGAAATGGATTTAAAATTATAATTTTAGGAGGTTTAAATATGGATAAAAATTTAGGAGGGATAATTAATTATATTTGAAAAAAATCAAAGTATAGAAAAAAGTAAAACTTTTTTTAAAAAATTAGAAGAAAAAATTTCTAAAAACAATTCTTTTCTAGGTTATTATAATGTTTTCAATAATTGCAGAGAACAAGGTTTCATGTTAAAAATTTATGATAATGAAAAAGAGATGAATATTTGGGCTTGTGAGTGCAGAATGTCAGATGACATTATGATTGTATTAGGAGATCAAAGTAATGTTGATTCAAATAGTATGTTTGATGATGATGCTTATAATAAAGCAAAATATTTTAAATATGATGATTATGATTCTGCAGTTGATTATGTTTATAAGCAAATAAAATATATTTTTAAAGATTCGTTTAATAAACATTTTAAATTTGATACTTATCAAAGCATGGACAGAATTAGAAAAATTCAAGAGGATGCTAGTATTCTCATTTATGATGATTATAAGGAATTAGCATCTTTTTCTAGTGAAGATGAACAATATTCTTGTGATCTTATTATAAATGATGGACAAATGGGACTACGTTATAACAATAATGGAAAAAACATTACTTTTGAAGCTTGTGATGTAAATTTAGAAAATGATGCAACACTTATGTTAGCAATGAAAGAAAAGTTAGAAAAATTTATTAATGGTGAGATAGAATATGAAATTTCTATGGATATGGAAAAGAACATTAAAATTTAGGAGGTATGAAAATGTTTGATAAAAATAAAGTAAAAAGAATAAAAGAACAATATCAAAAAGGTACTGAAATAGAATTAATAAGTATGAACGATTCTTATGCTGTTCCATCTGGTACTCATGGAGTTGTCGATTTTGTTGATGATATTGGTACTATTCATGTTAATTGGGAAACTGGTTCTTCATTAGGATTAATGCCTGATGAAGATAAATTTATAGTTATAAAAGAAGTTGATAAAAATAATGTTGAAGAAACAATAAAAATTTAAGGGAGGTTTTTAATGGCTAAATATATTGATGTAGATATTTCTTTAAAAAAAACAATTAAAGTTGATTGTGATAATTCCACAGAAGCCATAGAAATTGCAAAAAATCAGTTATCTGATTTAGAGATGAGTGATGATTGGCTTAATGCAAGAATAGTTACTTTTAAAGAAAATAAATTTATTGAAAGTTCTGCTAAAAAAATAGCAGAGCTTTATCATGATAATTTTGATTCATCTAAATTACAGGAATTTTTAGATATTACCTTTATGGATCAAGATGTTAGAGAACTTATTTCTAAAGAAACTTTAGA
>CANRJN010000105.1 GCA_947630945.1 uncultured Bacilli bacterium
AGTATTTTAACTCCCACTAGCCTAGCTAGTGGTTTTTTGATGGATTGTTTCACAATCCACATCCTAAAGGTTAATAAGAAAAAGCAATAGAAATTATTTTGCTGTTTCTATTGCTTTATTTAATTGTTCATTAACATTTTCTTCAACAACATCAGGAGTAATTCCTACTTTATTAATTGAATTTCCATTTGGACTTAACCAATAAGAACTTGTATATTTTATCATAGCACCACTAGATAATGTTTCCGCTTCTTGTACAGTGCCCTTACCATAAGATTTAACACCTACAATTTTAGAATTAGAAGATTCCCTTAATGCAAGTGCTAATACCTCAGATGCAGATGCACTATTTTGATTAATTAATACAACTATTTTATCAAATTTTTTATAAACTTTATTTTGTGCTTTAAATTCTTCTATTTTTCCATTTCTATCTTTTAATTGATATATAACTTTACCTTTTTCTACAAATAAATCAGCAATTTCATAAGCAGAATTTAAGTATCCTCCTGTGTTATCTCTTAAATCTATAACTAATGATTTAATTTTGCTATCAAAAGAGTCTAAAGCATTTTTAACTTGATTTTTTGTTGTCGCAGAAAATGTATCTAATTTTATATATCCAACTGTATCATAATTTTCAGTTGTTACTGAATCTATAATAACATGATCTCTTTCAATAGTTGCTTTATATTCTTTTTCATTTCTAATATAAGTTAATTCATAACTATCTTTAGTTCCTTTTTTTATACTATTAGATAAATCACTTGAATCAATTACATCTTTTCCATCTAGTTTTTTTATTATATCTCCCGGTAATAATCCAGCCTTTTCTGCAGGAGTATTACTAAATACTCTAGTTATAATTGTTTGAGCATTATTTTCACCATTATAATAAGTCGTTACTTCTATACCAATTCCTGTATATTCTCCTTCTAATTGTTCTTGTAACGTTTCATTTTCTTCTTTACTTACATATACGCTGTATTCATCGTTTAAGTAATTATACATACCACTAATTGCTGCATCTAATAATTTTGTTTTATCAACTTCTTCTATATAATTATTTATAATATTATTATAACTTTTTTCAAATTCTTTTAAATCACTTTCAGTTATAGAAAAATTTGGCTCTTTTTCTTTTTCTAAATTATTATAAACAATTAATCCGCTACTTATACTTACTACTATTCCTGTAATTAAAATAATTATAACAACTTCTAATAAATTAAAACTAACAGATTTATTTATTGCATCATTTTCATTTTTTCTTTGAATTTTTAAGTTATTTACTCTATTTAATTTTTTTTCATCAGATTCATCTTTTAATGAAATTTTTTCTTTTTTCTTCATATTTATTTTCACTTTTGATTTTGTTTCTGGCTTTATTTCTTTAATATTTTTTTTAGATATAACATTTTTCTTATTTTCTTTATCTTTCATAAGCACCTTCCTATTCTTAGATAATTATACAACAAAAAATATTTAAAAAAAAGCATTTATATTCAAAAAAAGAATTGCTTTACACAGTTATCATTAAAATTTAATTTATACTTTAAAATTTATAAATATTTCCTAAATACCACCCAAATAAAAAGGTTGAAAACCTCAACCTCATTATTCATTAAACTAATTCTAAACGAACTATTAACGCGTCGTCTCCAATTCTTTCTTTTAATTTAATTATTCTAGTATATCCACCATTTCTATCTTTATAAGTAACGGCTAATTCATCAAATAATTTTTTAGTTAAATCTTTATCGTTATTTAAGAATGCAAGTGCTTTTCTTCTAGAACCTAAGTCACCTTTTTTAGCATATGTAATCATTTTTTCTACAAATTTACGTGCTTCTTTTGCTCTTTCTTCTGTAGTTTCTACATATCCATTTTCGATAACACTTTTAGTTAAACTAGAAAGAATACTTCTTCTTACACGAGTCTCTCTATTTAATTTTCTATATAATGCCATTCTTGCCTCCTAATCTTCGTCACGGAACTTAAGTCCCATATCTCTTACTTTATCTAATACTTCTTTTAATGATTTCTTACCTAAATTTCTAATTTTCATCATTTCTGCTTCACTTTTAGATGTTAAATCTTGTAATGTATGTATAGCATCTCTTTTTAAGCAATTATATGCTCTTACTGATAAATCTAATTCTTCAATTGGAGTTTCTAATGTTTTTTGAACTGTGTCTTCTTCCTTATCAGCAAGAATACTATCTAACCCTGTTAAATTATGTAAATCAGTTATTACTTCAAAATGATCAATTAAAATTTTTGCTGCTCTTGCAACTGCTTCTTCTGGTTTTACGCTACCATTAGTCCATACATTTAAAATTAATTTATCGAAGTTTTCATTTTGTCCAACACGTGCACTTTCAACTTCATAACTAACTCTTTCAATTGGACTATAAATTGAATCTATACCAATTGCACCAACTACATCTGCAACTGCCTTTGCATTTATTTTTCCATCAACATATCCACGACCATTTGATACAGTCATAGTCATATCAAGTACCCCACCTTTTGAAATAGTTGCAATAACTAAATCAGGATTTACAATTTCTACTTCTGCATTTTTATCAATTGCAGATGCTAAAACTTCTCCTTCTTTATCTGCTCTTAAATGTAACACTTGATCGTTTTCACTATGATTAATTAATACTAATTTCTTTAAATTTAAAATTATTTCAGTTACATCTTCAACTATTCCATCAATTTTTTGGAATTCATGCATTACACCTTCAATTTTAATATCAGTAATTGCACTTCCTTCTAAACTTGATAACATAACTCTTCTAAGAGCATTTCCAATAGTAGTTCCAAAACCTCTTTCAAGTGGTTCTAAAACAAATTTTCCATAATAATTACTTTCAACATATTCGCTTACTTTATAATCTGGTTTAATAAATTTTAACATTATATTATTCCCCTTCCTTCAACTATATACGTCTTCTCTTAGGTGGTCTACATCCATTATGTGGTATTGGTGTTACGTCAGTAATTGAAACGATTTCTAATCCAGCAGTTTGTAAACTTCTAACAGCAGTTTCACGACCTTGACCAATTCCTTTAACAAAAACATCTACTTTTCTAATACCTGCATCATAAGCAGCCTTTCCAGCAGCCTCTGCACTTGCACCAGCAGCAAATGGTGTTTTCTTTTTACTACCTTTAAATCCAACTGTTCCTGAAGATGCCCAACTTATAACTCCACCATCTTTATCAGTAATTGTTACAATTGTGTTATTAAATGTAGAGTGAATATGTGCTTGACCTTCAGTGATATCTCTCTTTGCTTTTCTTTTTCTTCTATTATAAGCCATAAGTTATCCCTCCTATTTCTTCTTATTAGCAATAGTCTTACCTTTACCTTTACGAGTTCTAGCATTTCTACTAGTATGTTGACCTCTTACAGGTAAGCCTTTTTTATGTCTTGTACCTTGATATGAATTGATTTCCATTTTAGTTTTAATATTCATTTCAACTTCTCTTTTTAAGTCTCCAACTAAAACATATTTGTCTGCTTCTGCTCTTAGACGATTGATTTCTTCAACTGTTAAGTTGTCAGTTCTAGTATCTTCACTAACCTTAGCAGCAGTACAAATATCATGTGCTCTTGTAGGTCCAATTCCATAAATGTAAGTAAGTGCTACTACAATTCTTTTATTTTTTGGTAAGTCAATATTTTTAATACGTGCCATATTTTCCTCCTACTTAACCTTGTCTTTGTTTATGTTTAGGATTTTCACAAATTACCCAAACTTTTCCGTTTCTTTTAATTATTTTGCATTTATCGCAAATCTTTTTTACTGATGGTCTTACTTTCACTTTAATCCCTCCATTACTTTCTATAAATTATACGCCCGTGTGTTAAATCACATATTGGTACTTCCATAAGCACAGTATCACCTGGATAAATACGAATCATGTTTAAACGCATTTTTCCAGAAACACGAGCAATTAGTATGTGCCCATTATCAAGTTGTACCTTAAAGTCTCCTCCTGGTATAACTTCTAGTACCTTACCTTCAAGTTCAATATAACCGTCTTTTTCTTTGGCCATTTTTCACTCTCCTGTTAATATCTCATAACCATCTTTGGTTACAAGTACTGTATGTTCAAA
>CANRJN010000106.1 GCA_947630945.1 uncultured Bacilli bacterium
TTCATTTGTGGGTATGTAGGTGTTAGGGCCTTATAGGCCATGTGAAAACCACGCCTTTAGACGTGGTTATTTATTAATTAAAATAAATATTAAAAATAGTATAAAATTATTGATAATCAAATATAATTTATTGAAAAACAATAAAAATATATTGAAAAAGATAAAATAATGTGTTATAGTTTTATTTAGGAAGTGAAAAGATATGAAAAATAATTTAAAAAATTTAGGATTAGTATTAAAAATTACATTACAAGTTTTTAGTATAATTGGAATATTATTTTTATTAGGGCTTTATAGCATAACAAAATTATTGAATCTTCATTTTGATTTATTTATTGTTATGATATATCCTTGTGGAATATGTTTCTTATATTTAGTTTATCAATTTATTAATTTATTTGATAGTTTAAAAAATAATAATCCATTTTGTTTTGAAAATGTTAAAAGACTTAGTAATAGTATGATATGTTCTTTATTAATTTGTATATTAGTTTTAATAGCATTAATAATTAGTATATTTTATGAATATTATAGTTTACAATTAAAAGTCGCGGTTGGTTTTATATCAATATTATTCTTTGCTTTTGGTATTGCTTTATTAATTTTAAGTGAATTATTTAAACAAGCAACAATGTACAAAGAAGAAAATGATTTAACTATATAGGAGGGCATTATGGCAATAATTGTAAATTTAGATGTAATGATGGCTAAAAAGAAAATATCATCTCAGGAACTAGCAGAAAAAATAGGAATAACACAAGCAAATTTATCAATATTAAAAACAAATAAAGGTAAAGCAATTAGATTTAGTACATTAGAAAAATTATGTGAGGTATTAGATTGCAAACCAGGTGATATTTTAGATTATGAAAAGGGTGATAAAAAATGATAGATTTTATTTTATATATTTGTATACTTTCAATATGGAATGTTATATTATTTTATGGAAAATCTTATGGAATATCAGTATTATTATTTATAATTCCACTTCTTATATTAATTTATAGTGTATTAAAAAAGAATAATAAAATTAAAAATAAATATGGATTATTATTAATGGCGCCTATAATACTTTTATCAAGTACATATTTTATATTTGATAGTTCGGTATTTAAAGAATTAAATTTTATAGCAATAACTTTATTATTTATACTTATGTATATTTTTACTATTAAACCTAATTATGATTTATTTCATTTAATTAAAGAAATGTTTGAATTATTATTTGAACCCCTTTTATTAATAGGTGATTATTTTGAATTAATAGTAAGTAGTATAAGTAAGAAATTTAAAATAGGTAATAAAAGTAAAAGAATATTTAAATCATTATTAATATGTACACCTATAATAATTATAGTATTAGTTTTATTATCTAGTGCTGATATGATATTTGATAAATTATTTTCAAATACTTTTGATAAAATATTTAATATATTTGATAGTGATTTGATAGGTAAAATTATATTATTTATTGTTATATTTTTCTTAATTGGTGTTACTTTATTATATATAGTTAAAAAATATCCTAAAAAAGAAGAAATTAAAAATCAAAAAGAATTTATAGATAAATCTACTATTAAAATGCTTATTACTACTCTTAACATCATTTATTTAATATTTGATTTTATACAAATTAAATCATTAATATTTCATTATGGTCTAAGTAATATTAATTATGCAGAATATGCAAGACAAGGTTTCTTTGAACTTATGATTGTATCATTAATTAATATAAGTGTACTATTATTTTCTAAAAATAATAAATATAATAAGAAAGAACATAAATATATAAATATAATGAGTATATGTATGGTTATATTTACTTTTATAATAATTATATCTTCATTTTTAAGAATGAATTTATATGAACAAGCATATGGATATACAACACTTAGATTACTTGTATATATTAGTTTAATAACAGAAATTATATTATTAGTTCCTACAATACTTTATATATTTAAAGAAAACTTTAATGTTTTAAAATATTATTTAATTATAATACTAAGTGTTTATACTATTATTAATTTTATTAATATTGATTATATTATAGCAAGAAGAAATGTTAACAGATATTATGATGGTAAAGAGTTTGATATAAGTTATTTAGAAAACTATCATACTGATAATTTAAAAGTATTAAATGAATTATATAATGATTGTGATAGTGAAACAAGAATAAGTTTAAATACATATTTTAATAATCTTGAAGATTATAATTCAAATATGAAATGGCAAGAATTTAATATATCTAAATATAGAAATATGAAATTAATAAAATAAGTGGACTTGAAATCCACTTTTAATTTATAGAAATTTTTCCCAATAGTGCAAAATACCAAATTCATATGTTATAATTAAAAAAAGAGGTATATATGGAAGTAAAAGATTTAAATAATAAAATTATTATAATAAAAGATGGTACTAAAAATAGTTTACTTGAATTAATTAATTCATATGGAAAATTAATGAATATTAAAATAATTACATTAAATGAATTAAAGAAAAAATATTATTTTGATTATAATAAAGAAACAATATATTATATAGTTAAAAATTATAATGTAAATATGTCTATTGCTAAAAAATATATAGAAAATTTATATTATATTAATAATGATAATAACAATAATTTTGAAAAAGTTAAATTTTTATACGATTTAAAATGTGATTTATTAAATAATAATTTAATAGAAGAAAATGAATTATTTAAAATTTTTTTAACAAATAAAAATATAGTTTTATATAATTTAAAGTATGTTGATAAATTTTATAAAAATATATTTGATGAGTTAAGAAAAAATAATAATGTAGAAGAAATTAATAATGAACATGAAAGTAGTATTAAAGAATTATATACCGCGTCTTCTTATGAAGAAGAAGTGTCTTTTGTAGCAAGTAAAATATGTGAACTTATTAAAAGTGGAGTTAATATTAATAACATAAAACTTTCAAATGTTAAAAAAGAATATTCATATATTATAAATAAAACATTTAAAATGTTTAATATTCCTGTTACTTTACCAAGTTTTACTACTATTAAGGGTACTAATATTGTAAAAAAATTTAAAGAACTATATAGTAGTGATATAGAATCTACTATTAGTGAAGTTAAAAAATTAGTTAAAACAAGTAATGATAAAAAAGTATTTAAACAACTTATTAACATTTTAAATTCATATTCATTTGAAAACTATGATAATGTAAAAGAACTAATTTTTGAAGAACTAGATAATATTCAAACAGAAAGCGTTAAATATAAAAATTCTGTTAAAGTAGTTGATATAACAAGTGAAATAATAAATGATAATGATTATGTATTTTTAATTAATTTTAATGAAGGAGTTATACCAATAAATTATAAAGATGAAGACTATCTAAATGATAAAATTAAAGAAAAACTAAATATTAGTATATCTTCTGAATTAAATAAAAATGCTAATCTTGAATTAAAAGAATCTATTAGTAAAATTAAAAATCTAATAGTGACATATAGTAAATATGATACTAATAACGAAATATTTATATCACCTGCATATGATGAAAAATTATTTATAAATAAAGATATAAATACTAATTTTAATAACTCTAATTTATATAATAAAATAAAATTAGTTAGTGATATGGATGAACTAAGTAAATATGGAGTTATATCAAATGAACTTATATTATTAAGTAATCATTATAAAGATATTAAGTATTTAGAATATGATAATAAATTTAAAGGTGTTGATATTAAATCATTACATGAATATTTATCTAAGGGATTAACTTTATCTTATACTAGTATTAATTCATATTATGAATGTTCTTTTAAATATTATTTAAATTATATATTAAGATTAAATAAATATGAGGATAATTTTAGTACAGTAATTGGTAATATATTTCATGAAATATTATCTTATGCATTTAATGATGGTTTTGATTTTGAAAGTATGTGGAAAGAGGTTGTAGATAAAACAAGTATTACATATTCATTTAATAATATGGAAAAATTCTTTTTAAATAATTTAAAAGAAGAACTTATTTTAATAATAGATACAATCAAAGAACAATTAAAATACACATCACTTAAAAAATCTATGTATGAAAAAGAAGTAAAAATTGAAATTAATAAAGATTT
>CANRJN010000107.1 GCA_947630945.1 uncultured Bacilli bacterium
CAATTGGTTGAATTAAATGGAGGAATAATTACAGCTAAATATCTAAAAAATGAATTATATATTGAATTAGTTTTTTGATATAAATTATATTATCAAATTATAATTTATATAAGCGAGTGAGTATTTACAACCACTTGCTTTTTTGTTATACTTTAATCAGATAAATAGTAAGTGTAGGAGAGAAATATTTATGAATAAAAAAAGGATTATCATTATAATTTGCATTATATTAGTAATAAGTTTAGTATATATAGCATTTGTTAATATTTTTCAAGAAAAAAAAGAAACAGAAAATGTAGACAGTTATTCAAAGATATATGATAACGAAGGACATTTAATATATGATATGTCTAAAGAAAAAGAAGTAATAGAAACAGTTGAAAATACAACTATTCAGGGTGTAGTAGAATTAAATCATAATGGATATATTTATATATTTAATGGGCAACATTTTGGAGAATATGGATTTGAAATGCCAGAATATAGTAGAGCAAATATTGATAATAAAAATCAAAAATGTATAGATTATTTTACATTAGAGGAATATGATACAAACTACATTCAAGAAGGCGATATAATAATTTGTACTGGAGATTTAAAAAAGTTTTATTATGGAGATAATGATTTTGATACAAAAGAAAATGATATAATAGTATTAAAGAAAGATGATTTTAACACAATGAAACAAAAAGTTTTTGAAAGTGAAAATCCAATAATAACTGTAGGAGATGTTTATATTTTCGATAAAGAGAGTAATGTAACATCAGAATCGCATTTGTATTTAAAATATGATATTGAAGATAATACAACTCCAGATATAATTCATCACTTTCCATTTGGAGAAGAAGTTTATCTGACAGAAGAAACAGAGATTAAAGGAAATTTACAAAAAGGGAAAAAAGTAAAAGTAGAATATGATTATAGTGATAAAGAAAGTAATAATGCTAAATATGCAGATGAAAGGTTAAAATTAAAGTCAATAGAAGTTATAGAATAATACAAATTACAATAAGTAGGGAATATAGTTTTTGCTGATTATCTGATGTTATGATAATATAGGTAAAAATAAAATTGTAAATTGTAGTGAAAATATATTATATAAAGAAGGAAGAATCGTACAGAAATGATAAAATTAATAAAAAATGAATTAATAAAAATATTCAAAAGAAAAAATATTTATATTTTATTAATAATTGGTATATTAATAATGTTAGTATTAAATATATTTGAAAAAATAGAAAGACAGCCTGTAGATATGCACAAACAATATCAAAGACTATATGAAAGTGATAAAATGCTATTAGAAAAGTATAATACAATAAAGATAAAAGATTCATATGACGACATTGCTGAAAGAATAAAATTAGAAGAATATGCTATACAAAATAATATTAAATATAATATCATAACAAATTCTGAAAATAGCAATATAAAATTACCAAAAGACGCTAGATATTTATTAATTAAACTGTTTAATAATTTTGATATTCTAATGATTTTTATAGTTATTTATTTATCTAGCACAATAATTTCTGAAGAATATAATAGTGGAACAATAAAGAATTTATTGGTAAAGCCACATAAAAGAATAAAAATAGTATTATCAAAAATAGTAACAGCGATATTTTTAACAATAATAATTTCAATACTTATGGTAGTATTCCAATATTTATTGGGAGGAATAATATTCGGATTTGACAGTTATGAATTAGAATCAATAAAATACAATTCATTAACAAATAATATTGAAACTATGGACTTAATGCAAAATACAATTACAACCCTTCTAAAAAAAGAACCTATGTATCTATTATTAAGTTTAGTAAGTATGTTATTTGGAATAATAACTAATAATATAGCACTAAATATATTAATTTCCTTAGGATTATATTTTATTTCCACAATGGAATTTTTAATTAATAATATAACAAAATATTTATTTATTTTTAATTGGGATCTAACTACAAATAATATAATAAATATTGCTCAATCTATTTCTATATGTGTTATTAGCTTTTTAGTGATTTTTATACTATTAATTATAATTTTTAAAAATAAAGATATATCTAATGAATAAAAAAGGAGAAAATCAAATATGAAAGTTTTAGAGTGTAATAATTTAAAAAAACAAGTAAAAAATAAAATAATTGTTCAGGATATTTCATTTTCTGTGAACAAAGGAGATGTAGTTGGCTTATTAGGTCCAAATGGAGCTGGAAAAACTACTATTATAAAGTTAATATTGGGTTTGATAAAAATAAGTGAAGGAAGCATTTTTATTAATGGATATAATATAGAAAAAGATTTTGTAAAAGCAATAGAAAAAGTAGGAGCAATAGTTGAATCTCCTGATTTGTATATGTATTTATCAGGATATGACAATTTAAAAATAACAGCCAATAATTATAAAGATATTTCAAAAGATAGAATTTTAGAAGTAGCAAAAATTGTAGGACTAGATAATAGGATAAAAGATAAAGTTTCAACATATTCGTTGGGAATGAGGCAAAGATTAGGAATTGCAGAAGCAATTATAAATAGACCAGAACTTTTAATATTAGATGAACCTACAAATGGATTAGATATTGAAGGAACTATTGAAATGCGAAATTTAATAAAAAGCTTATCTAATCAGGGAATTGCAATACTAATATCAAGCCACAATTTAACAGAAATAGATAACCTATGTAATAGAATAATAGCAATAAAAAATGGAAAAATGGTTACAGACGAAACAATAGATAAATTTAAACAAATATCTAATGAAAGTAGTTATATTTTTGAATTAAACAATATAGATAATTTAGACAAAATACTTCAAAATTATAAATTTGAAAAAATAGATAAAAATAAAATTAGAGTTTATATCTCAAAAGAAAATGTATCTGAAATAACACAAAAACTTCTAACAAATAATTATCAAGTTTATTCAGTAAAAGAAGAACAATTTACATCAGAAGAAGCCTTTATAAAAAAGGTAGGTGAAAACAAAATTGATTAAATTAGTAAAAAATGAGTTAATAAAAATATTTAAAAGAAAAAGTATTTATTTTATGTTTTTTCTTTCAATAATAGCAATCATTGTATATAACAACATCAACCCTGATCAAAATCCCATTGATCCACTTCTTAATACACAGGATATAACACTCATAAAGGATATGGAAGAAACGTTAAAACAAAAGACAGGTCAAGAATATATTGATTATAAGGCAGGCTTAGATTTCTTCAAATTATATAATAATTATAAAGAAGATTCTTGGCAAAGATGGGCGTTGAATGAAGAAAGATATAATCGTGTAGATCCTGTGGAACAGAAAATTGAATTAAACTTTAATCATAATATTGAAAAATTATTAAATAATATTAATGATTATGAGTTAAATGCAGATACAAAAATTACAAAAGAAGAATATGAAAACTCAAAAATAGAATATAATAAATATATTGAAGCATTAGATACAGATAATTGGAAAGATTTTATAAATTTGAAAATAAAAGATTTAAAAGAAACAAAAAATACTAATAATCTAACCAATATAGAAATCGAAAGCATAAATCTTGATATAGAAGTATATGAAATGAGATTAAAGTATAATATAAATTTTGACAACAATTTGCGAAATTCATATGTAAATGAGTATAAAGACCATTATTTTTCTGTTAAGTTCTATGAAAATTATCCATATGAAGAATCTCAAACATTTATCAATGAAAATTTGAATGAATGTAAGGCAAGAATGAATTTATGCAAATATGCTATAGAAAACAACTTGAATATAGATATTTCTAACAAACTATACATAATTAGCGACAATGAAATTAATGCTAGAACCTCCTTTATAAGAACATTTGAGCATTTTGATTTAATAATAGTTATAATAGCAATATATTTATCAACTACAATTATAACTGAAGAAGTTAATAAAAAAACAATTAAGAATTTACTAACAAAACCACATAAAAGAAGCACTATTATAATGTCGAAGTTAATAGCTTGTATAATAATAATACTTGTTTCAATGTTATTTGTTATTATAGTTCAATACATAGTTGGAGGAATAATATTTGGATTTGATAGTTATAAGATAGAATATATAGGTTGTAACTATAATACAGG
>CANRJN010000108.1 GCA_947630945.1 uncultured Bacilli bacterium
GCCAAATGGCCTTTAGAAAGAGTTATGTAAAAATATTATTTATTTTATATTAAATAATATTTATATTTTTTTATGATTCAATAAATTTTAATGTTAATTCAATAAATTCATTTCCACTTAACTTTAATTTTACGTTATAACCGTCAATTGTGGAAAAATAACAATTTATAATAATATTTTGTTGTATTTCTTTGGAATTAATTTTAATAGTGTCATATAAAGAATTTAAAGCATATTCAATACAATCATTTGCTTTATCTGGATCATCAATATTTAAATGATAATGTAAAAGTTCAACTTCACTATTATTATTTTTATGAATATAATTTGCCATTGTAAAAATACTTCTACAATCAATATTATTTGTTCTAAATTTTATTCCATTAAATGGGAACATTCTAACAGATTTTGAAAGTGTTTGACTAATTCGATATGTTGTATCATTTATATTTGCTTCTAAATAATGAAATTTTACATCCATCCAATCATTACTTTTTAATGTATTTTTGAAATGAAAAGGGAATATTTGTCTTAAAGGTGTATTAAAAGAAATTGTAATTTTGCTTAATAATTCTGGAGTAATATAAAGTTGGAAATGTCCGTTTTCTATTTTATTTATTACAAAATCATGTTGCTTAAAAGAAATTTCCAAAGCAGTTATACATTTTTCAATTGCATCTTCTATTAATTCTATTAATTCTAAAGATGAACTAAGATGAAAATATTTATTATTTAATGTTTCAACACGCATTGTTCTTGTATCACCAACATTAAATCTATAAGGTTCTGGTTCATTATTATTAGAAATATAACGTATATTTGTACAACAATAAGCTGTGCTTGATCTTACACATACTGCTAAATCTGTTATATAAGGTTTATTAAAATAATTAATATCAATATTATTTTTTTGTAAATCTGTTTTTATAAATGAATCATCTTTTGTTACAAGTTTTGGAATATATGCTGGAAAATTTTTAACTAATCTAAAATTTGATAAATACATTTTATCGATTGATGTTTGTCTGTCACTTGTTGATTTAATAACAGCATCTCTATTTGTCTTGGTTTCATTAAAATCAACAATATTAAAGGTAATAGCGCTTTCGACCATAATATTATAACTTGATAAAATAAATTATTTATTTTTTATTTTTATTAATTACATGATTAATTCTTTTTGCCCTTAAAACTAATTTATGTAAATATTTTTTTTCTTTATCGGATTTTTTCTTTTTATTGGTATGTTTTCCATTACCAATTATCCATTTATCAGGGTCATTATCGTTTCCACCTTCAACAATATATTTACCTGCTTTTTCAATTATATATTTTCCACCATTTCTACTTTCAATTATATATTTACCTCCATCAATTATATATTTTCCACCATCAACAGATTCTATAACAATATCTTTTTCATCATCATTATTATTATTTACAATATCTTGAATTTCTTTTGTATCATATTCTTTTCCATAATAATAATCTAATAATGGTTGTTTATCGGGAATTCCTAAACCGGCTTTAATATTATGAATATTTTGTCCTAAACCGAACCATTGCGCAACTTTTTTTAATACTCTTGCTGTATCTTGAATATCTTTTGTTGTTCCTTTACTTTCATTTATTCTATTTCCTACTAATGGGACTCTTTCAAAATTTGTATTATTGTATTTTTTAAATGCATTTTCTACAAATCCTAAAACATTACTAATATTACCACCGTGATGTGAAGAACCAACACGATGTAAATAATCATGAAATGCTTCTTCTCCATCTTCAATAGTATCATAAAATTCCATTTCTTCTTCGGTAAGGGGTTTTAGATCTAAATGATCTTCAATTTGATTAATATGTGATCCCAAACCTAACCATGAGAAAGCTTTAGAAATACCATTACCGACATCACTAAAGACATCAAATATTGGTTTAGTGACTGAGCCAATTATTGGAATTTTGCCCGTAAAGTCACCTATATCTTTTGTTATATCGCCCGCCATATTGAACGTTCTACTTATTGAATCATCTCCGCCTTGTATCATATAATAATATACAAATATAAAATAATTTTATTTTATTGCTAATTTTTTAAATTAATAAAATATTAATACATTCAATATTATTATTTTGCATCGCTAAACGATAAGGTTTATTGTTATAAATATGTATATCAGCATTATTATTTTTTAAAATATTTATCATATCGGAATTACCATAAAAAGAAGAAATTAAAATAAAACTATAATCATCATAATTTACGTCTATTATCTTATTGCTAAATACATAATTTAATTGTTCTTTTTCTTCTTGTGATAAATTATTTTGTTGACATAAAAATAATATTTCACTAACATTTGTTATATCGTTTCCATTTTGTCTCATAAAATAATATACAAATACAAAATAATTTTATTTTATTGCTAATTTTTTAAATAATTCTATTTTGTAATCGAAATAATAATATTTATTTTCTATTTTTTTCTCTGTGTTTTCTCTTATCACAAAAATATAATGGAATTCTTTATTATCACTATTACAAATAATTATTTCCTCATTAAGATTATATTTAAAAGTATTCATAATTTTTTTATTTCTTATAATTCTTCTAATAATTTTTATTGTCGCATTAATTGCTGTATGTGCTTTTACAACTACAGAAGGATTTCCTTTTACATAAAATTTCATACTGTATTATAATTTAGCATTATAAAATATTTTTTACAATTTTTTTTTCCAAAATATTTTTTTTACAATAATAATTATATCTTTATAAATTGACTTAAAGATATAGCAATATAGCAAAGTATACAATGGATCAAGAATTACAGTTATTAAATAATATGTTTGAAAATGGTTTAGAAAATTATGATAAAATTCTAAACCAATACAGATTATTAAATTTAATGTTAATATTAAAAAATGATGAAATATTTAAAATAATTGATGGTCATGAAAATTATGTAATAAGTAATAAAGGAAATGTTTATAACTTAACCACAAAGAGAAAATTAAAACCTTCAAAAACAGGAAAAGAAAATAATTGTTATTTTAGTGTTGTTTTAAATGGTCGATGTGTTTCTATTCATAAATTAATTTCGGATGCATTTATTCCTAATCCTAGCAATTTACCATGTGTTGACCATATTGACGGAAACGCATTAAATAATTGTATTAATAATTTAAGATGGGTTACTTATAATCAAAATGGTATGAATAAAACAAAACCAAAAAATACATCAAGTGAATATAAAGGTGTAAGTTATCATTCTAAAGCGAAGAAGTGGCAAGTATTTATTTGTTTAAATAATAAGAATAAATTTCTTGGATTATTTGATTCTGAAATAGAAGCAGCAAGAAAATATGACGAAGAGGCAATATTAAATTATGGAGAATTTGCCAAATTAAATTTTTAAATTATTTTAATTAATTATTACAATAATTTTACTTAAAAAACCATATGCTAATTTCTTAATATGACCTGCTAAAAACTTATTATAATATGTTAAAAACTTAACAAATCCATAATAACAATTTAGCATGTCATAATAATAATTTAGCATGTCATAATAACAATTTAGCAGTCATTATTTTTTGTTATTTTGTTAATATTTTTAATTTTATTATTTTATTTTATGTTTGTATAATATTATGGAAAACCCAACTGCAACAATTGCTGAAAATCGCAGCACCGATACAGTAGTAAATAGTCAAATGATTAATTTATTCGTTGATGAAAAAAATGTAAAACGTGATATTATTATTCCGGTAAGTAATATTAACTCTTCTAATCCTGTTGATTCTCAACGTACTGATGGAACAGGTGAAAGATTTAATACAACTTTACAGGAAAAATCAGCATATTTAAAATGTATGGAAAAATCATGTAAAATTCAAATAAATGTTCAAGGTGTAAAAACATCTGAACAAATAAACGGAAACCATGAATTTAAAACCCCAAAATATGCAATTAATGCTAATCCCTGGAATCCTGGATTTCTTAGACATCGAACTGATCCGATAAATAGTATGTGTCAATCAACAAATGTTATTAAAGGTAATGTTGGTGGCAATGATACTATTAATTTAAATCCCCAATTTGTAAATATTAT
>CANRJN010000109.1 GCA_947630945.1 uncultured Bacilli bacterium
GATAAAAAATAAAAATAAAAAAATTGATAATACATCAAAAATGTTGTATACTAAAAATATAATAAAGGAGAGTAGTAAAATGGAAGAGAAAAATAAAAGAAAAGGAATAATTTATTTGGTAATAGGAGTAGTAACATTACTAATATTAGTGGTAGGAGCAACATATGCCTATTTTCAAGCCCAAATTGGAGAAGGCCAATCAGCAAATGTCAATATCCTAACAAGTACAACAGATAGTCTAACTTTTACGTTGGATGATATTAATATTGGTATTGAAACTAAAATAGTAGATAGTGATAATGAAAATGCAGATATAGTAATAAATGCAACCCAACAAAACTTTGGCCAAGAAGGAACGAGTCTAGGAGATGGGGTAAAGGCTAAAGCAACATTAATGGCTAATGATAAAACAAAACAAGCAAGTGATATATATAATGTATATTTAGTAATAGATTTAAATGAATTAGGATATACAGTATCAAAAGAAAATCCCGAATTACTATTAACAGTAAAAGCACCAAATAATGATGCAGAATATAAAGAAATAGTAACACCATTAATCCATCATGAAAAAGATAAAGATAATGATAGAGATGTAGATGGATATGATATAACAGGAAAAAGAGAAGTAATCGAAATAGCTAAGAATTATCCAATAAGTGTGGATGGAACACAATCAGAAAGTAGTTTAACAACAACCCAAGAATGGGAAATAAAAGTAACATTAGTAAATTTAAAAGCAAATCAAAATGACAATACAGGAAAAAGTGTAACGGGAAAAGTAGTAATAACCAAAGAAGATAATATAACATTATCAAATATAAATACATTAAGTATAGAAAGAACAAATACATCAATAACAGCCGAAGTAAAAACAGATAATGAAGAAATAAGTGAATATTATTTCAAAATAGAAGGAGAAATGCCAGAAGCAACATCATTAGGTGATGGAGAAGACTGGATAAAAGGAATAACTCCAATTCATGAATTTGGACCACTACTAGAAGAAACAGAATATACTATAAGTGCCTATGGAGTAGATGAAAATGGCTATAAAACAAATATCTATGAAACAAAAGTAGCAACAGGAGAAGGAGACTTATCAAGTATAACAAATGTAATAGTAAGTGATACAACTTATACAAGTATAAAAGTAAATGTAGAAGCAAGTGAAGGAGTAACTTCTTATGAATATACAATAGAAGGAAAAGAACCAGTAATAGATCAAAACCCAGAATATACCTTTGAAGGACTAGAAGATGGAAGAAACTATACAATAAAAGTAGTAGGAATAAAAGAAAGTGAAAGAACAGCAGAATATATAATAAATGCAGAAACAAAGAGAATACCAACAATAGGAGAAACGTGTCAAGGAAAAAATGCAGGAGAATGTATAAGTCAAAATTATGAAATAGCAAATATAAAAGAAGAAACATTAATCTATCATAATTTAGAAGATGCAACAACTAAAGAAATAGCTAATGCTGATAAAGTAGCAGGAGATGATTCCTATAGATTTGTAGGAGCAAATCCAAATAACTATGTATGCTTTGGTGGAGATTGTTCAAGCGATCCTGCACAAGAAGGATATAAATATTTATATAGAATAATAGGAGTATTCAAAAATACACAAGGCCAATATGAAATGAAGATAATCAAAGCCGATGGAGCAACAGCAAGCGATTTAGGAAATACAGCAGTTGAAGGAAGTGCATATTTTACTGATATAGAACCTGATAAAACATATTATAAAGGAAAACTAAGTAATGTTGGATATTATTATTGGAATAATACAGATAGTGAACATATGTCAGATGAGAATAATATTAATGTAAATATGTGGAAAGAAAGTAACTTAAACAAAGAAAATTTAAATAAAATATTCTATAATTCAATACAAGAACCATATAAAGGAATGATAGAAAACCATACATGGCAAGTAGGAGGGTATTATTTATATGGGGATGCCAAAATAGTATATGATGCCGAATTAGGAATAAATAAAGTAAAAGAAAATGATAAATATTGTTATAATCAAGGAGACACAAGTACAATAAGGGAATGTACAGACGAAAAAGATTTAACATATCCAGCAAACGTGGGATTAATGTATGCAAGTGATTATATGTATGGAACAATACCAAAATATTGGAATACAACATCAGATAAATATAATGAAGATGAAGTAAAAAATAATAATTGGTTATATTTAGGTTTATATGAATGGACTATTTCCCGTGCTGTTGGCAATGGTATTACTGTGCGGTATGTGAACCACACTGGTCTTGCGGATGGCCACGACTGTGTGTATCGCCAAGTTGGTGCGCGTCCCGTCCTTTATTTAAACTCTAACGTAAAAATATCCAGTGGATTAGGCACGGAAAATGACCCTATGAAGTTAGAAGCAGAATAAAAAGGTTATAGAAAAATACGGCATATGTTTGCCGTATTTTTAGTATTCATTTACATATAAATCAATATATTCTTCTAAAGTTAAATCATCATCATGAATTATTTTAGCAGCATCCATGCCAACATATCTAATATGCCAATTTTCTTCTTGATAGCCCGTAACAAATTCTTTATTACCAGGGAAACGAATGATAAAGCCAAAACGATAAGCATTTTCTTTTAACCAAGCATAATCACTTTCACTTAATCTTACATTAGTTCTAATAGGATTTTTTAAATCAATAGCAAGTCCCGTTTGATGTTCACTACAACCAGGTCTCGCGGAATATGTATCGGCAGCAGCAACCCCATCTTCTTTAACATAATTATTATATAAAGTACTTTGGAAACTATAATCCCGGTATGCTGTTGTCGGTAATAATTCAATATTTATTTCATTTTTTACGGCTTCTTGTAATTTAACTAAAGCATCTTTAGCCATTTTTCGCATTGGTACATTGCCATATATACCTGAAGCATAATCTAAATCATTAGGTCGATAAGTTTTTTCTAAACAATTATATTTATTTACTAAAACTAATAAGTCATTGCCATCACTAACTATTGCGGGATCAGTATATACTGGTAAATCTAACTTTATATTTACATAAGTAATAACTAAATCATAACTATAATCATTATGTTCTTCATAATATTTATTATATCTATCAATATTATCAACATTAAAGTTTTTATAAGTATAATAGTTACTAATATCAATATAATCTTTATCTTTTAATTTATTAATATTAGCATTACTTAATTTTAAAATATAATTTATTTCTTCTCCTTTATATCCTTTAGGAAGAAAAGTAACTAATATATCTTTAAAATTATCATTATCTTGATAAGTTATTTTTTCATATTCATCTTTATATTTTTCATCATAAATATTATTATCTTTAACAAATTTTAAAGTTTCATTTATTTTTTCTTGAGTTACATTATTAGGATTATTATTGCTTTTATAATATTTATACATTATAAAAGCTACAATAATAATTAAAATAATGATTAAAATTCTTTTTACAGGTTTTTTAAGTTTCATTTTTTCACCTACCATAAAAATTATAACATGAGTTTGACAACTTATAAATAATTTTGTATAATTAACTCTTCTCGAGGTGAAGATATATGAGATATAGTTTAGCATTACAAAAACAAAAAGGGAATGAAGTTTTAATAAATACTTTAGATTTAGATATCGCTAAAGGATTTTTTTCTACGTCTATAGAACAAATAGATGCTTTTACTTTAAATTTTACGAAAGAAGAAATTATTTCAGCAATTGAAAGAGCTAATATTGCTGATGGTTATTTAGATGGCGAATTAATAGTTCAATCATTAGATAATAAAAAAGATATTAAAGTAGCCATGACTAAAGATTTTGTTAAAGATTTTGAAATAGGTAATTATTTATATATAATAAAAGATAATAAAAATTTATTAAGTAATTTTGCTAATAAATATATGTCTTATGTCAATGATGAAAATTTAAAAAATAAAATGAAAGATGCTCTAAAAACAAATATTGAAGAAATGTATAAATTATTTGAAGATTTACCTTATATAAATAAAAGAGAATTTATTGTTTATTTAATTAATAGTATTGCATAAAATT
>CANRJN010000110.1 GCA_947630945.1 uncultured Bacilli bacterium
TTATACTCATATGGAACATTAAATACTAGATATCTATTTCTATTTTTATAATCACTACTTAATATATAATTATTTACAGATTTTATTCCTTCTTTATATTCTACTAATTCTGCCTTTATACACATTGGCATTATTGCCACCATTATTAGGCATATATATATATATATTACTCGGCTTATCTTCTTCATTACTATCACCTACTATAAAAATACTATCATTTTTTTGCATCTTTTTCAATAATTTTAAAATGTTATTAAAAAAGAAATTAGATAACCAATTTCTTTTTTATTTAATTTAATTTATCTTTCATTACAGATTTTATATACTCAATAATTTTTGATTTTTCTATATACTCAGTATCTAAATTATTTCTAAACTTTACTTCTATTAATTCTTCTTCAATAAATTTTTTTCCAATTGTAATTCTTATAGGAATTCCAATTAAATCCATATCATTAAATTTTATTCCTACCGTTTCTTTTCTATCATCTAAGATTGTATCAATACCTATTTCATTTAATTTATCATGCAATAATTTTGAATATTTTAATATTTCTTTATCATTCATATTAGTTGGTACTATTGAAACTTTAAAAGGTGCAACTGAAAATGGCCAAATAATTCCATTTTCATCATGATTATTTTCAACTATTGCACTCATACATCTATCTATTCCAATTTGATAAGAGCCTAATTGTACATACTCTTGATTATTTAATTCATTTGTAAAATTTAAATCAAACAGTTCACTAAAATATGTTCCCATTTTAAATAATTGACCAACTTCAATTCCTTTTAAAATATTACATTTATTTTTACAAACAGGACATAAAGAATTTTTATCAAATAATTTTATATCAGCATATCGATTTATTTTAAAATCTCTATTAACATTAACATTTATATAATGATAATTTTTTTTATTACTACCACAGATAAAATTATGCATACTTTTAATTTCGTTATCTGCAATTACTTCCATAGTAGATCCAATTGGTCCTATAAAACCAACAGAGGTTCCAATCTTTTCAAGTTCATTTTCTGTTGGAAAAACAATATTATTAGTTTTAAATATTTTCTTTAATTTATTTATATTTAATTCACTTTCACCTTTTAATATAAACATTTTATATTCATCATTAATTTTAAGAATTAAAGATTTTAATATATTACTTGAAAAAACATTTAAATATTCGCTTATATCTTTAATTGTTTTAACATTAGGTGTATAAACAAGTTCTTTTTGTTTATATTCTATTTCTCTATTAGTATAAATAGATTTAGATGATGCATCTTCTATATTACATGCATAACTACAATTGGTACATTTTACTATTTCATTATCACCATATTTTGAAATAACTTGAAATTCTTCTCCTGAAATATTATTCATATAAATAGGAGAAGATTCAACTACAATAGTTTCAATTCCTAATCTATTAAAAATTTTTTTAAAAGTCATAAACATTTTATCATAACTTACATCTAGTCCACTTTCATCTACATCAAAACTACTAGCACTTGATACCATAAATTCTTTCTTACGAGTAAGGCCATATTTTGCTTTTTCCTCATCCCTATATTTATTATTAATTTGATACAATGTAAAATGTAAATCTTTATAACTTTTAATCTTATTTTTAGCAATAAGAGAAAATGCTTCTTCATCAGTAATTGATAAGTTTATATAATTATTATTTCTATCTTTTAATGTAAATAATTCTTTACCAAATATTTTATCACGTGATGTGCTTTTATATAATTCATTATTAGTTAAAGTTGGAAGAAGAACTTCACTCGCATTTATTTTCATAAATTCTTCTTTTATTATTTTTTTTATATTTTCTATAACTTTTAATCCTAATGGTAAATATGTATATATTCCATTTTCATTTTTTATAACCATTCCACTTTTAATAAGATATTTCATTGAATCTGTAACTTCATCATTTGGAAATTCTCTTCTAGTTACAAAAAAACTATTACTAATTTTCATATAGCAAATCCTCTCCTATTATATAAGTTACTATTTCTCTATTTAGTGCATCATTATTATTATATCTAATACAAATCATATTGTTATTCATTGATTTTTCAGTGATTGGATTTATTATTTCTCTTCTATCATTTGTGTCTCCTAATATATATCCATTATTAATTAGAACTTTAACATAAATTGTTAAGCAATCAACTGATGAATTTTTATCTCTTTCTTCATCATATGCTGTACTTACAGGACTCGGTATGTCCATTATATGTTTTGATGCATAATCTTTTGCTGCACTATTTATTCTACCAATTTTACTTTCTAAAGTATTTTCAAGTATATTATTTCTAATACTAACTATTGCTGGAGTAATCATTACAGTTAAAAGTGCTATAATTCCTATTACTACTAACATTTCTACTAAACTAAAAGCATCCTTATTCATATTCATACCTCTATCCTAGTTTAAAGTATACCATAAAATTATGATAAATAACAATATTTTTCTTGATTGTTGAAAAAATATATTATATAATGATTAAAGGATAGAAGAATAAAAGGAGATACAAAATGAAGGAATTTGATTTTGAAAATATACCTATTGTAGAAATTGCTAATGAAATCCTTTTAGATGGTGTAAAAAGAAATGCAAGTGATATTCACTTTGATCCATCAAAAGATTCCTTAAAAATTAGAATGCGTGTTGATGGTATTTTATATGATTATGCTTATGTTCCAGCAGAATATAAGAGAAATATGATATCTCGTATAAAAATGATTGCTAGTATGAACATAATGGAAACCAGACTTCCACAAGATGGTGCTATAAAAAGTAAAATTGGCGATAAAGTACTTGATCTTCGTGTTTCTAGTTTACCTACTAACAATGGTGAAAAAGTCGTTCTTCGTATTTTAGATTATTCAAAAAGTTTACAAGGTTTAGAAACATTAGGATTTTCTAAACATAATTTAGAAAAAATAATAAAAATGATAGAAGTTCCAAATGGTATTGTCTTAGTTACTGGTGCTACTGGTAGTGGTAAATCTACAACAGTTTACTCTATTTTACAAAAACTAAATACTCGTGAAGTTAATATTATTACAGTTGAAGATCCAGTCGAAATGGATATTGAAGGAATTAATCAAGTTCAAGCCCAATCTGAAATTGGTTTAGATTTTGCTAACGTTCTTAGAAGTATTTTAAGACAAGACCCAGATATTATAATGATTGGAGAAATTCGTGATAGTGAAACTGCAAAAATTGCTGTTAGAGCATCTATAACTGGTCATAAAGTTTTATCTACAATACACACTAATAATGCATTAACTACTATTGAAAGACTTACAGATATGGATGTTGAAAGATATTTAATTGGTACTTCTCTAAATGGAATCATTTCACAAAAATTAGCACGTATGTTATGTCCTCATTGTAGAATTTTAAGAGATACAACTGAATATGAAAAAAACTTATTTAACAAAGTATTACATAAAAATGTTGAAAAAATGTATGATGCTAATCCTAATGGATGTCCAGAATGTTTTAAAGGATATAAAAATAGAATTGCAATAGCAGAAGTATTAGTTATTACGGATGAAATAAAAGATGCTATTACTAATAGTGCTACTAAAAACAAATTAAGAAAACTAGTTTATGTTGAAGGACAAACACATACGATTCTTCAAGATGGTCTTGAAAAAGTTATTTTAGGTGAAACAAGTTTTGATGAAATTCTTAAAATAGTTGATTTAGAAAATGATTTAGCAGTTACAGAATTATATAATGAAAATGTTTTGGAAGATGATGATGAAGATAATAATGTTAATAAAACTTCTTCAAATACAAATGTGTCAACTATTTCTACTATACAAAATAATCAAAATATAGTAAGTAATAATACACCTAACAAATTAAATATTATTACAGACAATAATTATTAATTTAAAAAAAGCAAATGTAAATAAAGAGTATGTAAAAAACTTTGTGTAAAGATAAATCCTTTCTATGGTAATATAGAAATATATAACTAAGAAAGGATTT
>CANRJN010000111.1 GCA_947630945.1 uncultured Bacilli bacterium
ATTTTTTCACTTGGATCTGCATCTAACAATAAGTTCATATATTGTTTTTTATCATCTTTTTCTTTATTGATTATAATATTTCTTTTAACTGGTAAAAACTTGAAATCTTCTGGTAAATCTGGTTTTGTATTTGTGTGGGTTATAAATATTTCTTCTTCTGCAATAGTATATTAAGACCACAAAATTCTATTTTTATAAGAATTTCAAATATTATATTCTTTTACTTCACAATTTTTTATTCCATATTCAGCTAAATTTCTATTTTTAGGTATTCCTTCAAAATAGCATCTGAAAATTCTTGATACACCTCCGATGTGCTACAATTAATATTGTTTTTTTAGGATATTTAACTTTTATCTCATCTATAAAATTATATATTCTTTCTTGAAAATCCGATATATTTTCTCCATTAATACTTTTGTAATCATAATCCATATCCCAATAATCTGGTAAATATTTCTTTCCTTCCAATAGACCATAATTCATCTCTATTATTCTTTTATCTATTATAATTTTTTTATGCATATTAGTATTTATTATTTGGGCCGTTTGTATTGCTCTTTTTAATGGCGAAACTATGATAAAATCTATATTGTATTTTTCTAATATATTTCTAACTATTTCAGCTTGATTTATACCTATTTCATTTAATTCTAAATCTGATATCCCTTGCATTCTTCTTGGATTATTTAAATCTGTTTGTCCATGCCTTACAAATAAGATTTTCATTTTTTTCTCCTTTTCTAATTTTTAATAGTTGAACTTTCTCATCTTCATATCTAACTTCTATGCTTTCTGGATTATCTCCTATTGCTGCAACATAAGTTAAATATTCTGCTACACTAGAACGGATCCCTATCTCATTTTTCTTTTTTGCCATGTTAACCCTCCTATTAAATAATGCTATCTCTGCCAATCAATCGCTTTAAATTATTTATAATAATATCATGCAATTCTTTTCCACAATGACTCATACAATAATCTTTAAGTACAAATACATTATAACCTTTTTCAAATAAATCAAGTGCTGTTTTTTGAATACAAGCATCAGTATCAAATCCACATAAACATATTTCGTTAATATTATTATCTTTTATCCATTTTTCAAATTCTTCATTAACTGCACTATATATTTTCTTGTTGAATATTTTATAATCTTTTGTGTCTAATGCTATTTTTTGACCTTCATTTGTCATACACCCTTTATAATTCAACTTTTTGTACCATATACTATTTTTATCATTAATAAATCTAGTAAATGCAATTTTGTTATATTTCTTAGAATCAATTAATTCAATAATTTCGTTTAATATTGGTTTCGTATTTTCATTTATAAAGTCTAATTGCACATCAATAACTAATAATAATTTATTCACTTTTTACCTTCCTTTAAATTAATTTTTTATAAAATTTGTGTGCCTATAAATTGTTTACTCCTTATATTTAATATTTCTAAATTTATTGAGATAACTGGTCTATTTCTTATTGTGTCGTAAATATCTTTCTTCCTCTGGATAATACTATTAAACCCACATTAATTATAAGTTCACTTTCCAATATCCATTTTTTCTTGCCCCAATTCTTTCTATATATCCGCGGTCTTTTAGTTCTTTTATATTTCTTTTTACTGTTATTTCAGATATTTTTAGTTGTTCTGCTATTTCTTTTTGTTTTAATTTTGGATTATTTTTTAATAATTTTAAAGTATCATTTAATGTATCATTTAATGTATCATTTAATGTATCATTTATTCCAAAATTTGCTAAATTTATTAAATCCTTTTCATCTAACTTTTCATCTCTTAAAAGTGGAATAGTTACTTTAAACATTTCTTTATCTTCAAAAACCGGCGGTTTTCCAGAATATAAATACGAATTTTTTGTAATTTTCACAAAACCACTTCCCAACTCATCAGCATATCCAATTTCTCTAAAAAATTTAGCAAGTGTTGGATTTTTTGCAAATGGTGTATAATTTTTTATAGTTAGAATCCCCATCGTTCTAAATGAATTTGGATTTTCACAAATCATTTTATCTTTATAAATAATTATTCTACTCGTATGTCCATCTGTTATATCTCTGTGCATAATCATATTTAATACAATTTCTCTTGCAAAAACATTTCTCGGACTAACTCTCCTTGCATTTTCATCTAATGCAAACCTATCCATAGTATATTTGCTTATAAAATCTAATAATCTATCATACATATCAAGCAAATTTGTTTCAACAAAATCTCTATCATCATATCTATCTAAATCATCTACTCTATATAATGCATCTGTTCTACAATATGGATTTACACTTGCTATAACTTCATCTTTTCCAAATAACATAATTCCAGCAAGTGTTACTCCTTCTTCTCCTATTTGATTATCTCTTTTATATAAACCTGCACTTTTTAATAATTCTAAATCTGTCATATCCATCCATATATGTCGTTTATTAACATTAGAATCAGCATATTTTCTTGCTCTTTCAATTAAATCGTGCCTTAAATCTTTTTCAACTGAAATATATGGATAAATTTTGTCTTCGTCAAATATTTTATTTTTTCTATTATGAACACTAACAATAAGAGGTATATTATTTGAAATATCAAAATCTCCTTCATAATTCCTTATAAATACTTTATTTTTATGTTTATGAATAGTATTAGACTCTTGTATATGAACATATAATAAAACTTTATTATCTATTTTTATTTCATTTAATTGTGCTATTATTGTTGGATTTAATATTTGCTCATTATTACACATAGTTGTAAAATCTTTTTTTAATTTTTCAATATTTTCTTCATTTATTCCTACAATTTCTTTATCGTCATTTACACCTAAGATAATATAGCCTCCTGTTGTGTTCAAAAATGCACAAACTGTTTCAAATAAATTTTTAGGTAATAAATTAGTTGCAATTTTAAATTCAGTATTTACATTTTCACCTAATAAAATTATATTTTTCATTTCTTTTTCATCCAATATGATTTCTCCTTTCTTATTACTTTAGCTTAATTGTGTGTCACCAGTGTTGACACAATTAGATAATCTTTAATATATTTTTACACGATATCCAAATGATATGATTAAATCTAAGTTATAGAATTTTGTTTTATATTTTTTTCATCCAGCTCTTGTCCTTCGAAAATATTTCTTATATGTAAACTTATATTTCGTTTAGTTATATTAAAAAGTTGAGCCATAGCATTTTGTGTAAGTCAGAGATTTTCACTTACTTCTATTTTAGCTCGTACATCATCGGAAGTGTAGATTAATATTTTATTATTGTCTTGATTTGTAATTTCATTATCATTATGTATTCTCTTTCTTTTTTAAATTTTTAGAATAATAATACATATCTGTGCAATGTAAATCTCCATCTTTTATTTCTTCTTCATAATTATCTATAAAAAAATTCTTTATTGTCTTTTCATATTTATCAAAACCTTGTTTAACATAGAATGGTATATTATTTTCTGTTGTCCCAACAATCATTTTTTTATATCTTTGTTTATAATTGTCTGCTAAATATTTTATCATTTTTTTTGCGTAACCTTTTCCTCTAAATTCTTCTTTTGTTACTATATTTTTTAATTCTACTGTATCATTATCTAATTTGGTTACTACTGCTATACAAGCTACATCATCTTTATATCTTAAAACAAATAAATCTCCGTCTTTTAAATATTCTTCTATAATTTTTTCACTTGGATCTGCATCTAACAATAAGTTCATATATTGTTTTTTATCATCTTTTTCTTTATTGATTATAATATTTCTTTTAACTGGTAAAAACTTGAAATCTTCTGGTAAATTTGGTTTTGTATTGGTGTGGGGTAAAAATGAAGATTCCTCTGAACAATACACTTAAACCCACACAATTTTCTTTGTATTTTTAAGTCCATTATTACTTTTACTATCATAACATAATTTCAAAAATTTTTCCATAAAAAATGAAGATATTTACAAATTAATATCTTCATTTTCTATCCAATTTTTTCTTCATTTCTTAATAGAGTAATATTTTCA
>CANRJN010000112.1 GCA_947630945.1 uncultured Bacilli bacterium
TTTTTAGTTAAATTTTTAATATGTACAAACATAGTTGCTGTACTACTTAAATTACATAAAGCACAAAGTTCTCTAATAGTAGGTGCAAAACCTTTTTCTGCCATAAATTTTTTTATTACTGTAAGTACTTCATTTTGTTTTTCTGTTAATTTTTCCATAATACTACCTCCTTATGAAATTTATATTTTAATAATATCATACAAACAATTGATTGTAAATAACTTTTGTTAATTTAACATAATTTTAATAGTTGAATTTTGTTTAACTCTATCTCCACTTCTAGGAAGTGAATCAATAACTTTATCTCCATCTCCAACAAATTCAATATTAATTCCTGCATACATTGTATTTATTAGAGACTTAGCTTCTTTTTTAGTTTTTCCAATTATATCTGGAATTGTATAATAAAATGTATCATCCCATCTATATACTTTTGGAAGACCTGTTTTATCTTCTTTTAAATCATAAATTGAAATAATATCTTCAAGTACTTGTTTTGCTATTGGAGCACTAGCAACACCACCATATTGTGTAACACCAGTTGGATGATCAAGTGCTATATAAATAACATATTCTGGGTCGTTTGCTGGCATAAATCCAATAAATGAAAGCACATAGTTTCCACTCATATATTGTCCATTATCTCCAACTTTTTGTGCAGTACCTGTTTTACCTCCAACTCTATAATTTTCAATGTATGCACTTCTTCCACTACCATTTGCAACAACACTTTCAAGAGTGTATCTTACAAGTTCAGCAGTTTCATTTGTTATAATTCCAGATTTTTTAAGTTTAGGAGAATTTTTATCTTCACCAACTTGTGAAACAATATAAGGAGTATATAAGTTACCACCATTAACAATTGCAGATACTGCTGTTACTTGTTGTATAGCAGTAACACTAATTCCTTGACCAAATGCAGTTGTAGCAAGTTCAACAGGACCAACTTTATCCATATTAAAAAGTATTCCTGTGGCTTCACCATTCAAATCAATTCCTGTTTTTTTACCAAAACCAAGTTCTGTGATATATTTAAATAATTTTTCTTTTCCAAGTTTCATTCCAAGAGTCACAAATCCTGGGTTACATGAGTTTTCAGCAACTTGTACATAAGTTTGAAGTCCATGTCCTTTAAGACGCCAACAGTGAAGTGTTGCACCTTCCACTTTAATACTTCCTGTATCGTTATATGTATCTTCAAATACATTAACAACTCCCTCATTAATCGCAGATGCAAGAGTTACAATTTTAAAAGTAGATCCTGGTTCAAAATTAGACCATATTGCTAAGTTTCTATTAATAATTTCTTCACTATAATTTTGATAATGTTCTGGATCAAATGATGGAAATGAACTCATAGCAAGTATTTCACCTGTTTTAGCTTTCATAACTATTCCAATGGCGCCCTCTGCATTATATTTTGTAAAAGCATTACTAAGGGCATTTTCAAGTGATAATTGTACATCTAAGTCAATTGTTAAATATAAATCTTTTCCAGGTGTAGGAGAATCATATATTTCTGATAAATCTAATCTTTTACCTTTACCATCACTATAATATTTAATACTTCCGTTTTTACCTGTTAAAATTTTATCATATTTAAGTTCAAGTCCACTAAGACCTTGATTATCAATTCCTGTATATCCAATTACATGTGATAAAAGTCCATCATATAAATAATTTCTCTTACTTTCTTTTAATAAATAAACTCCATCATAATTTAGTGCTTCTATTTTTTCTGCAATTGAATAGTCTAAATTTCTACCTTCTGGGTGTACTCTTTCAACAGAAGTTTTTTTAGATACATGTTTATACATTTCTTCATAACTAACACCAAGTATTTCACTTAACTTTTTACTAACTTCTTCTTTATTAGTAATTTGCGCAGGTACCAAATATAGTCCAACAGTAGTTAAATTATCAACAATAACTTTACCATTTCTATCTAATATTTTACCTCTATCTGCTTGTACAGTTAAATTTCTACTCCAAAGTTCATTAGCAAGAGTATTTAATTTATCATACTCAATTACTTGTATATAAAAAACTTTAATTATTACAAATATAAAAACAAGTATTGAAAAAGCAAAAATATATTTAATTCTTTTATTTTGTTTAGTTTGAAACATTTTATTCACCAATAAATTATATGATTAAAAATTTAAACTATAAAAAAATTCAAGTAATTTAATACAAGAATTTTTATTTTAATATTTTTTTCATATAAATATCTTTTTCATTAAATTGATAATATTTTATATCATCTTCTAAATATGGATATTTATTTAATATATAATTAATTTCATTTTCATTTAATTTAATAGAACGTATTAATCTTAGTACTCTCATTTGATTATAAGAATTTACAACTATACTTATAAGTTCTTCTCTTTTAAGTTCTTCTAATAATATCATTTCACTTGATGCATACATATTATAGTATCCATAATAATCATCATCGTGTTTTATTATTTGTCCACTACCCTCTACTTTTACAATTCTAAATGGTTTATCAAAGCCTTCAATAAATCTTAATGTATCCTCTGGTCTTTCACAAAAATAAAATCCATTTTTTCTCCATTCAGGTTTACCATTTAAAACATATTTTTTATTAAATTCATAAGTTGTAGTACCATACATATTAGTAAGATTTTCATCTAAACTTTTATAACCAATTATATTCATCTTGATAAAATCATATAAACCATAAATGCTATCATTAATAGAAGTACAACTATTCCATTAATTTCATCATTTCGTCTACCTTTATCCCCTATTCCAATTGCCATAGACATTAAAATTCCACCAATAAGTCCTCCTATATGTCCTGACATATCTATACTAGGTACAAATAATCCGAATAATAAATTTGCAAGTATAACAGGAACTATTTGACTATGTAAAAATCCTTGAAGTGTAGCACGATAATAATATGAAAAATATGCAATACTACCAAGAAGTCCAAATATAGCTCCACTAGCACCAATACTATAACTATTTACACCCATAAATACACATGAGAATAAACTACCAAGAAGTCCACTTACAAAATAAATAAGAGTATATTTAACTTTACCATAATATCTTTCTACTTGAGGTCCTAATACATATAATGCATACATATTAAATGCTAAATGAAGTAAATTTGCATGTACAAACATACTTGTAATAAGTCTATAAAATTCACCAGATTTAACAAATAATTTATTATTAGCAAATAAAAATGAAAGTTCACCTGTTCTATCATAAAGTGACATAAACAAGAATACCATTATGTTAATAACAATTAATAAATAAGTAATAGTTGGTTTCTTTTGACTAAATATTTTAGCAAGTTTCTTTTCATTTTTAATTGTTTTTTGATTCATATCTTCTGTTAACTTAAAAAATTCAATTGGATCCATTTTATCATTTAATATAACATTTTTAATTTTAGGAAAGAATTCACTTACTACTTTATTCTTTTTAAAATCAGTAATCTTATTTACTTTAATTGTTTCTACATTTTTAGTTTCTATTGTGCTAACAGCATCTCCTGTATCAAGTAATAAATTTAACATATTCATATTTATAGATAATGTACTTTTTTTAATACTTCTCATTATTGATTTTGCTTTATACATATCATTTTTTAATTGTTCATCATTATGTATATAGTTATTATTTATTCTAATTAATTTTAAATCATTCTCCATATTTTCAAGCCAAATTTCATTATCAAGCCCATTAATTATAACAGGTTTATAATCTTCTTCTGTTATAAAATAATGTAATATTTTAAGAACGATATCATCTTTTTTATTAATTTTAATATTCATTTTATATTCCTTTCTCGTTAATATTATTTTACTCTTATTCATAATATTAGTAAAGGGGTGATAAGATAAAAAAATATTTAAAAGACATAATTTTATTTATTATAATACTATTTTTATGGCTACTTAGTGGGCTTATATTTAGGTATAATGCTGAATTTTATAATTTACTCAAATTACCTAGTTTT
>CANRJN010000113.1 GCA_947630945.1 uncultured Bacilli bacterium
ATTATAACATAAATATTAAATTTTTAATATATATTTTTATTATTAACATATAAAGATATATTTATTACGTGATATTTATATAATAAACAAACTTTTAAAACTTTTTATAAAATTAAAAAAAGAACTATTTCTAGTTCTCATAAACACTAACTTGTTTTTTATCTTTTCCTTTTCTTTCATACTTAACAACGCCACTAATTTTAGCATATAAAGTATGATCTTTACCCATTCCTGTATTATTACCTGGATAAATTTTAGTTCCTCTTTGACGATAGATAATAGCCCCAGCCTTAGCAGTTTGACCATCACTTAGTTTTGCTCCAAGTCTACGACCTTTAGAATCTCTACCATTCTTTGTAGAACCAACACCTTTTTTAGATGCAAATAATTGTATATTTAAATTCATTCTAATCATGGTTTTCCTCCTTAATATTAATATTTTTATCATAGTTATTTTTTAGTTCATATATCATATTAACTAAATTATTAAGTAAACTATTTGTTATATTATCTTTCTTAATATTAATAATTTCTAAATTATTAGTATCAGTATAACTAATAGCATTCTTATCAATTTCAAGTATTGCATTAATTGTAGTTATAATCATTGTACTAAATGATGCACAAACTATATCTTTTCCATAATCATCGTACATTGCATGACCACTACAATGAATACTTTCAATGATATTATTTGATTTTACTACTTTTACTTTAATCATTATTTTGTAATAGATTTAATAAGTATTTTTGTATAAGGTTGTCTATGTCCTTGAGTTTTTCTATATTTTTTCTTTGGTTTATATTTAAATACAAGAACTTTCTTTTGTTTACCTTGTTTTAAAATTTTAGCAACAACCTTTGCTCCTTTAACAGTAGGAGTACCTACTTTACCATCGACATATAAAACTTCATCAAAAACAACTTCTGCATCTACATCTCCATTTAGTTTTTCAACATATAGTTCTTGACCTTCTTCAACCATATATTGTTTTCCACCAGTTACAAATATTGCTTTCATTTTATTCCTCCTTCAATAAGACTCGCTTTTAAGGTAAGTATTAAACTATTTATAACCTTTTCAATGCGGTTGTAGAGAAAGATTTCTACAAACATGAGTATTTTAGCATATTTAAACATTTCTGTCAAATAGTTTAGACAAAAAATCACTTTCAAATACATTATTTATTATATGCGTATTATCTCTTTTAAATTTATTCATATTATTTATAATTTTAATTTTTTTAAAATTATATTTATGTAAGTATCTTTCAAGTAAAAATTTATTATATTTATATTTAATATTATTTATCTCTATTACAATACATTTAATTAAAAATATAGTAAGTATTATAGCAAATAAGCTTTTATTAAAAAGTATAAAATATAGAATAAATATAATTGAAATTATAATTGATATAATATTAGAAAGTTTATATGGAAATATTTTATCTAATATTATATTCAATAATTTACCACCATCAAGTGGAAGTATTGGCATAAAATTAAATGAGATTAATAAAAAATTTATTTTTTTAATTATATTAAATACATGAGATGTAACATATAAATTTTGATATAAATAATATATTATAAAATAAAAAATTAATTGAAATGTAATTCCTCCAAGAAGCACAAATAATTCTTTATTAGTATTTACATTTAAATCTTCATTATATTTTGTAAGTCCACCAAATGGATAAATAATAACTTTATCAAATTTAAAATTAATAAGTTTTCCAAAAAAATAATGTCCACTTTCATGAACAAAAATTATTAATAAAAATAAGAACATATATTCAAAATATCCAGATAAAAAAGCAAGTAATAAAAATATATATGTAGTATTGTGAATACTAATTTTCATTTAGAATATCAACAGGCTTATCATCTTTTAATAAAACATAATAGTATTCTAATGAAGCAGTACCTAATATACTACCACTTTCTACATAATCATAAAGTTTAACACTTTCTTTAACATTTCCATACCATGCATAATATCCATTACTTTGTTGTACTATTATTGTATTATTATATCCATCTTTTTTACCAATAAATGTAACAATTCCACTATCTTTAACTATTACATTTTCATTTTCTTTAACTGTATATTTAACTCCATCTTTATATTTTTCTGGTTTACTATCTTTTATACTAGCAACATTAAGTGTACTATCTTCAACATTAGTTTTAAATATTGATGTCATACTATCAACTAAATTATTTACTTTACTAAAATCCATTGTATTATTTAAAACATCATTAATTATAAAGTTTCTAAAACTTTCAGAGTAATTACTAACAATAACTACTAACATAACAAAAATAACTATTGTAAAAAATTTACCTAGTATATTTTTTAAAAATGAACTACTTTTTCTTTTTTTAGTACTATTATTCTTTGTACTTTTATATTCTTCATATGTCATACTATATATTATTCACTATTTTTATTTTTATTCATATATTCATAAAAACTAAAATAATTATTATATCCAAATATGATATGGTCAACTACCGGAATTGCCATAACTTTACCTATTTGCATTAAAGACATAGTTACTTCTTCATCTTGCATACTTGGAGTTGCATCTCCACTTGGATGATTATGTATTACTATAATTGAATATGCAGACTCTAAAAAAGCATATTTAAATACTTCTCTTGGATGTACACAAGATGTATTAATTGTTCCTTTAAACAATAATTTATATGATATTAATTTTGATTTTGAATCTAAATATATAGCATAAAAATTCTCTTGTTTTTCATTAATAAACATATCTTTAAAGTACTCATATATTTTAATTGAATTATTAAGTTTAATATCTTTTTTATTATTTATATAATATACTCTTTTACCAAGTTCTAGTGATGATAATAATTCTATTGCTTTTACTTTACCTATTCCTTTTATTTGTATAAGTGAATTAATAGTAAAATTTTTAAGTTCACTTATATCTTTTATTTTACAAAGTATATTATTAGATAATTCTTTTACTGAATAATTTTTAGTTCCTGTTTTTAATATTATTGAAATTAATTCTTCATTTGATAAATTTTCTATTCCTAAATTTATTGCTCTTTCTCTTGGTCTTTCATTATGTGGTATATCTTTTATTTTATTCATATTTCTCCTTTCTAATATTAGTATTTTATTTTTAATATTGCATATAATATAGTATAAGTGATTAATTATATCACTTATTGACACCATATACTTTTTTTAGTATAATTGTGTTATTAAAAGAACTGGTGGCGACCATTTTATGCCAAAGGTTCTTTTATTTTTATTATTTGACAACAATATACTTTTTTAGTATAATTGTGTTATTAAAAGAACTGGTGACGACCATTTTACGTCAAAGGTTCTTTTATTTTTTTATACATTTTAAATTTACCATTATGATATACTCCTATTTTATTTATATTTTTTATTCTTCTAAAAACATTATCTATTTGATATTTAATTATGTCTTCTGATAATTCTTTATTTTTTATATAAAATATATAATTATATGATTGATTATTTGATTCAGTAATATTTCTCATTATAAATTTATCTGTTTTACTAGTAGTTATTTTAAAATCAATATATTCTCTTCCTATTTTTGAATCTGTTGATTTAAAATTTTTAGGAGTATTAAAACGAGGAAATAATATTATTTTTTTATCAGTTAATTTAGATAGTATTTCTGCAAATTCTATTTCATCTTTTTTTAAATCTGTTACTATTTTATGACCATCAATTTTATATATTTTTCCTTTATATTTAAATTCATCATGTAATTTATACTTTATTATTTTATTATCTGTTTTTATTTTTTTACCTAACCATTCAGAAGTTATATCAGTGGAGTATTTCATTTTTTGATTCCAATAGTTCTTTTTAACCGCGTAATAGTAATCTTTATAAAGCATGTTTTACCTCCTCTAATATATAATTAGCCATGAAGGTATCAAAACACTACTTTTTTTA
>CANRJN010000114.1 GCA_947630945.1 uncultured Bacilli bacterium
GAAAATAAATTTAAAGATAATTTTGAGTATATTACTAATTATATAGGAAATAAATTCTACTACAGTGAAGATGGTTGTAGTTTGGAAGATAAAAAAGAGTATATTGGAAAATTTTTACAAGAAATTTTAATAGGAAAAAATGAAATTAGAAAAGAGGATATTCGTATTCTAAGAATTAGAGGTTAAAAATGGGATTTTTTTCTGGAATTATTAGTAATGCTGTTGGAGTTTTTGATAATGTTTCATTTAAAATAAAATATGAACAATACAAAAAAGAGATAGAAGACAAAAGAGTTGAAATTAAAAAAAAGATTCAAGAACAAAAAAGTAATAAAAATAATAAAAGGAGTTAAAGATGGGATGGATTGGTGATTTTTTTAGTGGAGTGGGTAGTTTAATAAGTAGTGTATCTAGCAGTTTGGGAGGTTTAGCTTCAATAGCTGGTAACTTTTTAAAAGTTGTTTCACCATATTTGGGAATAGTTACTAACATTATTGGTGTAATAGGAAATCTTTTAGGTGTTAAAGAAAAAGATGAGAATTTGGAAGATATTGGTGCAAAAGCTATGAAATCAGATAAAAAACCTGAAAATTTTGATAGTTACAATGATTATATTAAACACCTAAGAGAAAATATAAAATTAGATAAAGAAGAGATGGAAAATGCTTCAAAAGAACTAAAATTAGCTAGAACTGCTGTTGGTGCTACAATAGTTAGTAAAGGGATTGAAGAGAAGAAGGGAATGGAAATATCTGTTGATACTTGGGTAGCAATGGCTAAAGCTGGACTTGATGGAAAAATAGATGTAGTTAATTTAATATTAGATACATTTAAAGACAAAAATGAACAAAAAGATTTTGCTAATTATGTAGATGGTAAAACTGGATTTAAAGAAGAAAAAATTGTAACAGATAAATTAACAGACATTTATAAAAGTCTTGAACCTAATGCATCAGATATAGATATTGAGAAAAAAGTTATGGATATGGATAAATCTAAATGATATTTTTAATTTATGAAATAAAAAATAAAATTACATTATATGAATATAATAAAAATAAATTTAATATTATAAAAAATAATGGTGAAGAAAGTACAAATTTCAGCAATAAAGAACTTTTTTGGGAATTTTGGAAAGATAAGGTTCAATATCAAGATGAAAATGTTGGATTTATAATTCTAACTGATGAAGATTTGTTTGATATTCCAAATAATATTAAATTAACTAATGAAATACAAATACCAACAGAAGCTATAGAAAGCTTGATAGAGATAAAAAATTTAAGATATAAAAACCTTATATCTTATCCTACGGGTTTTGATATGAATATTGATGTAGAATTTCTTGAAGATAATAGCTTGGATAAAATAGATGAACCTAAAGAAAAAGAAAATACTAGTGGAGATTTAAGAGAATATTTTTTAAATAAAACAAGAGAATATAAAAAAAATAGAAACTAATTTTAAGAAAGAAACAAACTAAAAATTAAATGAATAATTTATCAATTTTTATAACTTTATCAGATGGTGTATCAAATAGATTTTTTCCACTTGGTGCTAGATATATAATTAAAATAATAGAAGATTATCATAAAGTAGTATTTCTACAAGACAGAATAATAACTAGAGATGATATATTAGAAAAAATAAGTTTATTATCACCTAAGTTAATTTGGATAAGTATTCAGCCAAGCGTTGAGGATTTATTTCCTTTTTTAAAAAGTATCTCAAAATTTTATTCTGGAACGATTATTTTGGGAAATATTGGTTCAAGATGGATAACACAAGAGCAACTAATTGAATTAAATTTAAATATTATAATTGTTTCAGGGCAAGGTGAAGATGCAACAAAAGAATTAATAATTTTAGATAACAAAAATTTATTAAATATAGATTATCTTTCTGATATTAATAATATTTATGGATATATTAATAATATATACTTCCAAAATCAATCAGAAAAAATAGTAAATAATCAACAAATAGTTCCATCATCAAATGGATTATCAGAAGCAATTCAAACAGGAGATATAATTACTGTTAGAACAAGTTCAGGATGTAATTTTCATTGTATATTTTGTTCGGTAAAAGATATTAATAATGGTCAAAGATGGAAACAGTTTGAGAATAAAATATTAATAACAACTTTACAAAATATTATAGATAATGGAATGAGGGATGGAATTCTAAGATTTATAGATGATGATACCGCAGTATCTCTTGAATATTTATTATTTATTTCAGAAACATTTAAATATGTTAATAAAAAGAATAATACAAATTTACAATTTGGTTTTGCAACAAATGCTATTCATTTATATAATCCAAATGATTCAGAAACAGAAAAAGAATACAGGAAATTTGTGTGGAGAAAAGTTGTTGAAAATGGTTTAAGTGATTTATTCTTAGGCTTAGAATCAGGTTCAACGAGCCAGTTAAAGAGATTGGGTAAAAATACAAATTCAGAAATAAATTATAAAGCTTATGATTTTGCAAAAACATTAAAAATAGATTTGGAAATAGGATTTATCCCTATCGACCCATTAATGAAAGATAATAATTGGAAAAATGAATTTTTAGATAATATAAAATTGGCAAAATATGTTGAAGCTCATTTAAGTAGTCCAACATGGTTGGCAACAATTAGAGTTTATGAAAATTCTCCATTAAAAAAAAGATTAGAAAATGAAGGTTTACTAAAAGATAAAATAGCATATTCGAATGAATATAATTTTAATTATTTATCAAAAGAAGTTGAAAATTTTATTTATCATCTTGGAATTTGTTTATGTGATGATGATATTAATAATGGTTTATATCGACTCAAGAGAGAATTGAAAAATATTATTAGGTATGATATTCAACATAGTGAAAATTTTGTAAAACTAATTAAATCATTTAGTTTAAATTTAATAAATTTAGAATTTTATTATATAGAATGTATTATTACTCAAAAAAATATTTCAAAAAATAAACTAGATTTTATTAAGAAATTATTAGAACTATTATTTGATTTAGAAAAAAAAATAATTTTATTTTCATCAGAGGTTTATTTTAATAAAATAAAATTATCACTAGAAATGGCAATACAAACAACAAATACATGGAAAAGAGTAGAATAATTAAATGAATAAAGAACCTATTACAAAAAGTGGCTATGAAAAATTAATTAGTGAAATTAAATATTTTAGAGAAGTTGAAATTCCTCAAATTATAGAAGATATTAAAATATCTGCTTCTTATGGTGATTTAACTGAAAATGCCGAATATGAAGCTGCTACAGAAAGACAAGGCTTTCTTTTAACGAGAGTAAGTGAATTAGAACAACTATTAAGTAAATTAATAATTATTGACCCATCTGAAAATAATCATGACAGAATTACTTTTGGTTCTACTTTTAAAATAATAGATGTTGATACAGAAAAAATATTTCTATATACATTAGTTGGAGGTTATGAATCAGAACCATCAAAAGGAACTATTTCTTATAATTCTCCATTAGCAAAGGCATTTATAGGAAAAAGAAAAGATGATGAAATAAAATTAACTTTAAATGGAAATGAAGTTTATTATGAAATAAGAGAAATATATTTTGATAAAGAGTTATTTAATAATAAAGATATTTAAACTATATAATGCCACTAAAAGTCAAGACAAATATTTCTAAATATTAATTCCAACTAGCTTTGTGTGAAACTCAAGACTTGAAAGAGTTCCACTGTCAACAATGTTGTTTTTTGTTCCATATTCACCTCATTTGATTTTATTTACAAGGTATTCATAATTTTGCACAACTCAAGCAAATTTAATTATGCTTTAGATATTATGTTTAAAACATAAAAATTGGAGTAAGCTATGATAAACCCTTTTTATTACGGTGGAGCTGTTAGCAGTGTTCATTTTTGCAATCGAATAGATGAAATTAAAGAACTCAAAATCGATGTAAATGCTGGGCTAAATACACTTATTTATGC
>CANRJN010000115.1 GCA_947630945.1 uncultured Bacilli bacterium
TTTAACTATTTTTAGAATACTGAAATTTTTTATTTACCATAATAGCTTTTATTTCTAGAACTTTTTTTTGAATTTCCGTAGTTATTATAGTCATTATACTTTTTAGTTCCTTCTCTACCATTGTAAGGATTTACATTACCATATGTACTAAAATTATCTCTTTTAGTACTATTTGGACTACTTCTATGATGGCTATTTACATATGTTCCATCTTTCTTAAAATGTCCTTGAACAAATTGATCAGCAAATAACATTCCTGATAAAACTAAAATAGTTAATAAAATTCTTTTCATACTAGTTCCTAATTAAAATATCATCATCACTTATTAGTGACAGTGATATTCTCCTGTTTTACGATCTGTATGACAACCAGCTGAATCAGTTCTTCCTCCGTGAGCAAATAGAGAAGCACAAAGTCCCAAGCCTAAAATTAATAGAACCATTTTTTTCATTTTATCTCCTTGTATTTAGATGAAATTACTTTATCAAAAGAAACTTATTTTATTATTAATTTTACACTTTAAAATGAAAATTAAACTTTTATACAGTTAATTTGAATAAAATAGTACAAATGATTATTCAATTAAATTAGGGGTATGGAATGAATAAGTTTTTTATAATAATTGCACTTTCTATTTCTTTATTTTCGGCTGAAAATAAAAAAACTAAACAAGAAGATAAGAAACAAGGGTTTAAATGCGAAGGAAAAAAATATTGTAAAGAAATGAAAAGTTGTGCTGAAGCAAAGTTTTATTTAACTCAATGTGGAGTAACAAGATTAGATAAGGATAAAGATGGAACTCCTTGCGAAACAATTTGTAGATAGAAATTCTATCTACAAATTTTAATTTTTTACTATTTACTTCTTATTTTATATTCATAAAATGCAAATAGTACAACAACTAAAGCAATTATAATAAAACTGATTAATTCATTTTGTAAATTTTCCATAATTTTTTATTTATACTTTTCAATTCTTTGATTTTTTTCAATTTCCCATTCACTTATTGGGTCTTGTCTATCCCAAGCTTCCATTAATTTTCTTTCTTGGTCTGATAAATTAATATTATATGTTTTACTCATATATAAATATACTCTTGCTATATCACCTTTTATATCATCTTTTACATAAGCTCTTTTTGCATCAAAATCTACTTCAAATTTACATTCTCCATACATTCCAACTTTTGGTTTATCAGCTCCATATCTTAAATTACTTCTATCGGCATTTAATTCACCAATTGCTGGAACTAGATTATGCATATCAGCTTCCATCTTATTAAATAAAGGATCTTTTTTACAAGCTTTTCTTCCACCTTCTCGCCAGCAAGGTAAGTGTCTTCCAAAGTTTTCAGCAGGCATTATATGTTCCCATTCTATTCGATTGGCTCGTTCGTTAACTTTACCCTTTTTAGTTAATTCATTCCTTGGAACATAACCACAGCTATCTCTATCAATCATATTATCTTTATTTGATGGGTCATATTTGCAATCACAATAAAAAGTTGTTTGATTATCTTTATAGATATTTTTTAATATCTTTTTTGATTCACTAAAAGATTCAGCATAAATAGACGATACTATTAATAGTAACAATAAAAATGTTTTTTCCAAATATTTTCCTTTTTGTTTTAAGTATTAAATTATATTTGATTTTCTTTTTAAATAATTTATTAGATTGTACCAATAAAGTATATTAAAACACATTACTAATTTGAATTTTTTAATTTACTAATAAACTGGCTTATTTAGTATTATAAATAATTCCTATACTTACAACTTTTTTTATTTAAATCATCTAATATTATTAAATGTTCAATAACAATATCAACCCATTTAGGAACACCTTTCATTCTCCATGCTTTAATTGAAGATTCTGAATAACCTATTAAATTTGCAAAATCTTTATGCGTTAATTTTAAAATTTTTTTCTTTTCTTTAAATTCATCAAATGTCATAATCTTCCAAGTATAATATTTATACTAAATATATAAAAAAAATACTTAATTTAAGGTTTATTTATTAATTTTATAGTATAATAATTATACTTTATTATAAGGATTAAATAATGGAATGTTTATTTTCATGTGAGAATTGTAATTTATGCAATAATCAAAAACCTCTTTTAGATAAACAAGCTGTTTCTGATATACTTTGGGTAGGGTTATCTGCAAAAAAAGTTGATTGTATTGAAACTTCTATACCATTATCAAATGATACAAATAGTGGGAAAATTATTGAGAATATAGAAAAAGGATTCAATAATCTATATTTTTATAAAACTAATTTAGTAAAATGTTTACCTTTGGATGAAAAAAATAAGTTAAGATATCCAGAAAAAGAAGAGATGGAGGCATGTTTTCAGAATTTAATCTATGAAATTAAAACACTTAAGCCAAAAATTGTTTTTCTTCTAGGTAATAAAGTTGCAAATTTTGTAATAAAAAATTTAAATAATAAAAAATTTCTTTCTTCAATCCCTAATTCTTTGCAAGAAACGATTAAAAATATTAAATTTGAAACTGTTTATCATCCTTCATATATACATGTTTATAAAAGAAAAGAAAAAGATGTATATATTGAAAATATTAAATTAAAAATATCAAATTTTTTTAGTAATAACATTCAATATGCAAGTTAAATATCATTTAATTTATGTATTTTTTTTATAAAACTATTAAGCTCAGAATTTTCACATTCTGAGTAATTACCTGCACTAAAATTAAAATTACCTCTATTAATTATATCTGTTAGATTATTATCATGTTTTATTATTACATTAGTGTTATCTTTAACAATTAAATCATATAATCTAGTACCTTCATAAGGTCGAAATTTAAATATACTAATTCTAAATTCTGTATTAATATATTTTTTTGATAATTCTTTTAAATATTTTGCTAATTCATATGTAGCAATAAAATCATCTAGTGTTTCTGTTGGAAATCCTAGAATAAAATAAGCTTTAACTGATATTCCCTCTTTTAATATATTTTCAACAGTATTCTTTATAATTTCTATTTTTGTATTTTTATTAATAAATTTCAATATATTTTCAGACCCCGATTCTATACCTATAGAAAATTCTGAACAACCAGAATTTTTCAATTGTTTTAAATAGTCCTGACTAATATTTTTAAAGCTATGAATATGAGCCATACCTCTCCATTGAAAATTAAATTTATTAAATATTTCAATTGCATTCTTTATTGAATTTAAATTCTTTAAGAATAAGTCATCCAAAATTCTTATTGATTTAACTTGAGGATATTTATTCTTTAAATATGTTAACTCTTTTTCTATAGATTCTTTATCTCGCTCACGAATAGGCAACTCTTTATTTCTTGAACTTGCTGCAGAACAATATGCACAATTATAAATACAACCCCTGCTTGTAACTATTGATAATTCAAATTGATTAAATACATTTTTTACTGGTTCAAATTTAAAAAAATCTCTATTTAATGTTAGTTCAGATATATCTTTTACATAATAATTAGATGTTCCACTTAAAAGATAAAAATTCTTATTTTTAAAAGATTCATATGGTTTTTCTATTATATTTTTGTTTACAATATCCAACGTAATTTTTTCTCCATCTCCATAAATTACATTCAATTTATTATTTGTTTCCCATAAAAATATTCTTTTATATAAGGCTTTAGTAGATATTCCACCTATTAAAATAGTTGTAGTAAAATGAATATTCTCAACAATTTCTTTAACTAATTCATAATTTGTTGTAAATATATTAAATCCAATAAATTTTGCTTTTAACTGATTTATTTCTTTAA
>CANRJN010000116.1 GCA_947630945.1 uncultured Bacilli bacterium
AATTGAATCAAGTGCTATTAAAAAATTAAAACACCCAAAAGTTGGTAAAAATCTTAAAAATTATGTAGAGAGTTAATATTGTTCTGGCTATAGTAATTAGAACGCAGTCTTCAGTATTCTCAAATTTTGAAGAAAAATCAAAAGAATGGCTTTTTTTCGCTAATCATCTATTATAGTATAAAACTATTTCATACTATAATAGATTAAATTAAAAATGGAGAGAATATGTTTGCAGTTATTTTTGAAGTTGAAATTAATGAAGAACGAAAAAATGAATATTTAATAATTGCTTCAATATTAAAAGAGCAATTAGTAAATCAAAAAGGTTTTATAAGTGTCGAAAGGTTTCAATCTTTAATAAATGAAAAAAAACTTCTATCATTATCATACTGGGAAGATGAAGAAGCTATTCTTTCTTGGAAAAAGAATATTGACCATATGTCTGCTCAAAAGAAAGGAAGAGAGTCTATTTTTAAAGATTATAAAATAAATATTGCTAAAATTCAAAAATCTTATACTTTAGAAACTAGTGATTACGATAAGTAAGGATATCAATACATACTATAATAACTCAAAAAAAGTAGACAAAAATTTATTCAGTTAATTAAAATAACAACTTAGAGAGAATTGTTTAATTATTAAATGGATAAAAATGTCACCAAGATACAGATAATTTAAGATGGATGGAATATAGAAAGTATTAAAGAATTTATATATAGTTAAGGATTAAAAAATGAATTGTAATAAAAAAGTATTTGTTGCAGGAGCAACAGGAGTAATAGGTAGAACTTTATGCAAAATGTTGATAAAAGATGGATGGATTGTTTATGGAACTACAAGAAATGAAAATAAAATTGAACTTCTTGAAAATATTGGGGTAAAGCCTGTAGTTATTGATGTTTATGATGAAAAAAAATTAGAAGATATTTTAACTACTATTAAACCTACAATTGTAATGCACCAACTTACTGATTTACCAGCAGGTCTTGATCCAGCAAAGATGGATGAAGCATTAGTAAGTAATGCAAAATTAAGAGATATTGGAACTAAAAATTTAGTTAATGCATCAATAAAAGCTGGGGTGGAAAAAATGATTGCACAAAGTATAGCATTTGTTTATGAACCTGCATCTTTTCCTTATACTGAAGATTCGGATTTATTAAATTTTGAAGATCCAATATATGGAGAAACATCTAGAGCTGTTTCAAGTTTAGAAAACCAAGTATTAAATGCACCTTTTATTGGGATAATTCTTAGAAATGGCTTATTATATGGAGATGGAACAGGTTTTGATAAACCAGTTGATTTCGTACCTCCTGTACATGTAGAAGCAGCAGCACATGCAGCATTTTTAGCTATTAAATGTGATAAAAATAGAATTTATAATATTTCTGATGTAGATGAAAGACTTTCTATACAAAGAGCAAAAAATGAACTTAATTGGAATCCAGAATATAGAGTAGCACATTAATAAATAATGTAGATTTATGCCACTTATGGCCTAATAATAAAAAGGATTTGATATGGAATGACCCCGATAGCAATCAGTTAACACCTTGGATTGAGTAACACTATCAACTATAGTTCTTAGAGTCACATCCATAATATTAAATCCTTTTTTTGTTTATTGTAGCCTTTTTGTACTACAAATTAATATAATAACTCTTTTGATTATAACCAGTCATCTTTATAGAACTTATAATCACTATCTAATGTTTTAAAAATATCTTCATATTTTTTACAAGTATCCAAAATATTACTTTCTAATTTTTCTAAAAATTTGATCTCATTATCACTATATAAACCTAACATATCATTTTTAATTATTCCAATATTTTTACGAATATTATTTACAATTAATTTAAATTCATTTTTTATTAATCTTGGTTGAATATCTATATGAACACAAAAACCAACCATATCATAAGCACCTATTTTTTTTGAGTCAAATTCATCACCAAAAGCCATAGCAAAATTATTATGGAATTGAGGGTACATATCAATATTTACTAAATCATAAAGTGGGGATAATTCTAGACCATTTTTATTTACAAAAAAAGATATGTTTTTTGCATGAGCATCAAAATTATTTATACACAGGTTAAATAGTGTCCATTTCAAAAGATTTAATTTTGTTAAAATTTTATTTGTTGTGAGTTTTGAAGATTCAAATAAATTTTTAAAATTTGCATTACCTCTATAATCAGTATAAACCTTTTCATATTTCATATTAACATCTAAATCCAATAATTGACATCCATCAATAATATGTCTTTTAGAAATTTCAAAAGATTTATCATCAATTTCAAAAAATTCTCTATCAAATCTCTTTACAAATAAAATATTTTGAGTACCAAACTTTCTTATTTCAACTTCTGCAACATTTAAACCACATAATTTAGCTAATTTCATACAAAAGTATTCGTTTAAAACTAAATGTATATCATCTTTTTTTTCAAATTTTAATATATGAGTTGAAGCAATTTTTCCTTCTCCTATACCATACTTATTATCTTTCAATACTACTAATGGCAATTTATCCTGAACACCTGATAAACTAAGTCTAATTTTTCCATCCCACAAAGTAATATTTATATTATCTTTATTCATAATTCTTTCAGTCAATTCTTCATTACTTATTTCTCTAAAATTAGTAACCACAATATTATCTGTGCTAAATGTTAAAGCCCCTGCAGTTTCATTTCCGATTGCTTCAAGTAAACCAAATTTATTAGCTTTTGAAATTTGTAATATTATACTAATGGCATCTAATCCATTACCTTCTGGTAAAAGATTATTTACAAACTTTTTAATACTATTTGAATCTATTGATTCATTAAATTTAAGGTGTGGAGATAACTCAAATCCTATATTTTTCCAGTTTTCATCATATATTAATTCAACATCGTTTGAATTTAAATCAATTTCTAATATTCCTACTCGTTCATTATTACAAAAAATATTAATATTATGTTTCATTTATTTTTTCCGTCTAATTGGATATAAATACCTAGACCATTGACAACTTTTAAAAAACTATCAAGAGTAACTCCACCTTTATTATTTTCAAGCTTTGTAATAACATCAACAGGAACATTACACAATAATGCTGTTTGATGAGAGGTTAAATTTGATTTTGTTCTTTTTGCTTTAATGAATTTTCCTAAATATTCAATAGTTATTTCTCTATCATAAATAGGATAATCAGTTGGTATAACTTTTTTTGCCATTTTATTCCTTAAAAATACTTGATTTACAGTATTATATATTAAAATTAATACTTAGTCAATTAAAATACTGTAAAAATAGTATTTTATATATTTTATAATTTAATTAATTTTAAAATACTTGATTTACAGTATTAAAATTAAATCATACAATATTTGAAGAATGAAGTATTATGAAATAGCTTCAAGATTACATCATAGAGCAGTTCAAATTCACCCTTTCAAAAATGGAAATGGTAAATAGAGTAGAATGTTAGCAAATATTTATCTTAGATAAAATGAGCTAAATTCAAAGTTCTAAAATATAGGATTTATAAAAAGTTTGTATTGTAGTGTGATATAGGTGTAATTATAAAAAATTTACAAACCTTAAATTTTCTTATAATACCGATAATATCGAATTAATTTAGATTTTAAGAATTATATTTATATAGAGAGTTAATCTCTACATAAAATAAAACTATCTAAAAAATATACAAAAACCTAAATTGTTATCTCTTTAATATCTGCGATATTTCTAAATCCTAAATAAACTTGTGCAATAAGATTTTTTCTATTTG
>CANRJN010000117.1 GCA_947630945.1 uncultured Bacilli bacterium
TTTAATACAAATATAAATAATACTCTTACAGTTGATATCGTAAAAATAGCATTAACTTTAGGTATTTGTCTATATATAGTATTAATTGCTATCTATTATTATATTGATATAAAAATATTTAAAAAAGGTGTTAATGTTGATTAAATAATCCATTGTATTGTGATAGACATTATGCTAAAATAGTTTTCAATAATTTTTTGAAGAGGAAATTGTTTATGGCTAGTGAAAAAGATTTTATTAAATTATTGAAAGAACGTTTTTATTATTTAAATGATTTATTAAAGAAAGAACCTAATAGAGAAAAAAGATTCGTTATATTACAAGATATGAAAGATATAAGACAAACTATTTTTGAAAATAAAATAGGAGAACCAAATGATTTTTCTTTATTGGATTTATATCAAAATAATAAAAAAGATTTTTATAGTATCTATTTTTTATGGGATGCATTTGAAAGAATGTATGAAAATACTTCGGGACCTCCTAATTTAGATTTAGACAAAGTTAATTTTTCAAATAAAGAATTAATTAATTTAGCTAGTAATTTTTTTGAATTTCTAGGAGAACCATTTTATAGAACAACCATGGAATTTTTAAAAAAATTAAATTGGGTAAATTTTTCTTTAAATAATGAAGATTATGCGGGAATGACCCTTTATTTAAAATCTATAGATGAAGTATATATTAATTTACAAAAGGATAATTCTTTATATGATTATATAACTATAATTCATGAATTAACTCATGCTTTTACATTTAAATTTCAAAATAGTTATAAAAATTGTTATGATGAAATTGAAACTAGTTTTATGGAATTAGTGGCATCTTTCTATTATTTTGAACAAAGTAAAAGTAAAGAATCATTTAATTTTTTAAAGTATTTGTTAAATCGCTATAGATTATTTGCAATTGTAAGTCATAAAATGATATCTTTAATTAAAATTGAACAAGATTTAAATAAAGATTTTGCTGATGAAACAGAATTAAAAACATTTGCTGCATCAAGTTATATTTAAATGAAAAGAAATTGGCACATGTTTTAGAAGATGCATCATATATAAGAAGATATTTTACTTGTAGAGTCTTTGCATTAGAATTATTTATGCTTTATATTCAAAATAAAGATGTTGCTTTAGATATATTATTAAAAATAATAAATTTAAGATATACTGATGATTTACAATATTATAATAATTTAATAAAATTAGGACTTATTCCAGGCCGTAGTTTAAAAGATTTTATTTCTTTAATTAAGAATATTGAAAAAGAAAATAATAAAAGAATATTGGTGCCTTAATCAATATTCTTTTATTTTCTTCTTGAAAGGATAAACTGATCTTTATCATGTTGTTCGCTTATTGTATCGTTTACGATTGTTAAAATTTGTTTCATGGCAATTGGTTGACTAAAAATATCGTGATGGCAATGAGCTAAAGTGTGGTTTGAAAAATTTTCAATTGTTTGAGTTGAACTTATTATCATCCCATCCGATAATTTATCAAATAACAAATCATCCATAATATATAAACCTATTCCCGTCATAGACCCACTTTTGCATACTTCATAAAATTTTTGATTACCAAAACCAGTAATAAAATTATGATATGAATTTAATTTATTGATAGTTTCTATATTATGATTATTCATAATATTAGCAATAAAATTGGCATCATAATTATCTGAAGATAAATTATTATCATTAAGCGGTAGGCCAATATCATAGTCCATATGGGAATTACTACTTGTACGTTCATAATTTTTAATAATAAAATTGTAGATGTAATTAACTAGAAATTCATTTTTAAGGTGAGAAGTTAAAATTTCTTTTATTTGGGGATATAGAATTATCGGAGTAGCCATTTTTGTTCCTTTAAAAGGAGTGGCTGATGTAAAAATATTAGTTTTCTTAAAACTTCGGGGATTTTTAAAGAGACTTGGAGTATAAAATGCTAAAGCCCCACCCTTAGAATGGGCCAAAATATTAATTGTTTTGGTTGTTGGTTTGTTGGCTAAAACATCAACATAATGGGCTAATATTTCTGCATCTTTTATTAAGGGTGCATCATTATCTAATAAATAAAGTTTAATATTAACATTTTGATTATTCTTTATAAAAAAATCATTTATTTTGTTTATACCAAGTTCTTTATCTTTAATTTTGTTATAGTCTTTAGTTCTATTTTCTACTCTAGAACCATGAATTATTATAAAATAATCTTGAGCCGGAACATCAGAAAAATCAAATGAGGCCATTGCTAAAGATTTACCATATTCTGTATCTTTAGCTTTTTGCCATGTATTAAGTTCCTTATTCCATTTTCCTAAATATTCTATATTTCCCATACTTTCCCCTTCTTTTTGAAAAATATTATACGCATTTTCTTGCTTTTGTCAATGTATAATTATATTTAATAAATTACCAAGAAATGATATAATTTAAGTAAGCAAAAAGGATAAATTATGAAAAAAGTAATTATGGCTAAAAATATTATTATGGCTACAATTGTTATTAGCTTTTTAACTTGGGCTTTTTTGAAAAATGAACTAGTAGGTAAAATTATTATTTTGCCATTTTTAATATGTGCTTTATCTATTCTTGGAGGTAATATTTCTTTACTACTCGAAAAAGACAAATTAGCTAAGCTTTTTAGTATAGTATTTAAAATAAGTTTTGGTCTTTATATTTTTGGAGTCTTAAGTTATACCATTTATTATGCTATTGTTAATAAGACCTATCTTTTATTAATAGTTATTGGTATATTTATTCTTTTAATTATTTTCTTTTTTAAAAATTATCGCAAGAAATAAAATTTTTTGGAACTTTTTTCTTCAAATTAGGGATAAATATATTGTAGGTGATAAATATGACTAGTCAAATAAACCTATCTAAATTTAATGAGGTATATGATAAAACTTACAATCATTTACTAAAGTATGTTATTGTAAAATGTCATAATATTAATGACGCTAATGATATTTTGCAAGAAACTTATTTAGAGTTATGGAATATTTTGCATAAAAAAACTTTGATGGATACAAATATTAAAAGTTATCTTTATAGTATTGCTAATAATAAAATTAAAAAACATTATTCTTTAATTCAAAGATTAAAAACAATATCTTTATTTGATAAAAATAATGATGATATTGAATTAATAGATACTATTGCGGATAAAATAAATATTAATGATATCATTATAAATAATGATAATTGGAAGATAATATGGGAATATTTAAAAAAACAAAAAAATCAAGATATTCCTAAAATATTTTATTTGTATTATACTTTAGAACTAACGATTAAAGAAATTTCACAAGCTTTAAATGTAAGTGAATCATATACCAAACATTTAATATATCGCACACTTCATGAACTACAAAGAAAATATGGAAATGGAGGTAATTCACATGACTAATAAAGAAAAATTAAAAAAAGTAATTAATCAAGATATTAATAAAGATAATAACTATGATGCTATATTAAAATTAGCTACCCAAAATAAAAAAATAAAATATTGGCAATATGCTATAATTTCAACTTGTTTAATTATTGCATTTATTGGTGTAATCTTATTAAATGATCATAAAATGTCTAATAATGAAATACCTCAAGATAATGTAAACTCGATAGAAGAACCTATCTTAAACATTAATAATATAGATATGATG
>CANRJN010000118.1 GCA_947630945.1 uncultured Bacilli bacterium
GGTCACCAAATTTTACTGTTTTGTATGCCACTATTTCACCCCAATCCTAAATTTTTAAAGAACACAAATTTTAAAAATAAAACTGTACTGCAATATAAAATTTTAACACAACCTATTTCAATAAGTCAATCTTTTTTTAATATTTTTACGATTTTTTTACTCTAAAAATAAAATATCCTTTATCTCTATTTATAATTTCTACTTCATTTTTTTCTTCAAGTATTTTTTTAATAGATAAAGCACCTTGATCTTTTCTAATAACGAAATATAAATATCCATTTTTATTTAAGTAATCAAATGCTTTTTCTAAGATTTCTAATAATTTAACTTTTCCTACTCTAATAGGTGGATTAGTTATAATAACATCATATTTATCATGTACATTTTCATATGCATCACTAACAAACGCGGACCCTTTAAAATCTTTATATCTTTTTATATTTCTGTTTGTTAGATGTACTGCTCGTTTATTAATATCAATCATATCTACATATGAATTGTTAATAATGCTAATTACTATTCCAATTAAACCATATCCACATCCTACATCTAATACTTTTTTACTTGTTTTATCAGTATCTAAATATGTTTCTAAAAGTAGTTTACTTCCATAGTCTATTGCTTTTTTACTAAATACTCCATTGTCACTGTAAAACACGAAAAAAGAAGAATTATATTTATAACTCAACTCTCTTATTTCACTTTTTAAGTTCGTATCATTTTCAAAATAATGACTCATAATTCTCCTTTTTAATGTTAACTGTGTATAAATCACGAAGATATAAAATCTTACAAATTACGCTAATTCAACAGTAGCGCCGGCTTCTTCTAATTTAGCTTTTAATTCATCAGCTTCACTAGCAGGAATTCCTTCTTTAACATTTCCACCAGCATCAGCAATATCTTTAGCTTCTTTAAGTCCAAGACCTGTTGCTTCTCTAATTACTTTAATAACTTGTAATTTTTGTGCTCCAGCATCTTTTAAAACTACTGTTTTAACTCCACTTCCAGCACTTTCTTCAGCTTCTGCTTGTGCAGGTGCAGCAGCAACTGCAACAGCAGATGGATCTACTCCAAATTCTTCTTTCATCATATCAACTAATTCTTTAACTTCAAGAATAGTTTTTTCTTTTAAAGCTTCGATAATATCTTTGTTTTCAATTTTAGCCATTAGTTATTTCCTCCTTTTTCTAACTTTTCAGCATATAAATTTAACCCTATACTTAAGTTTCTTACATGTTCTATTAAGCCACCAGCAAACATTGTAAGTAAGCCTTCCATACTTGGTATTGTTGCATATTTGTTAATAACTGTTGTATCAACTACTTCATTATCAATATATCCAACTCTAACTTCAAGTGCAGGATGATCTTTTGCAAATTTGCTAACTACTTTAATTGGTTCTATAATGCTTTCTGAGAATAAGTAAGCATTAGGACCTTGCATATAATCATTTAATTCAATATTCTTATTTTTAAGTGCTAAACTCATAAGAGTATTTTTATAAACTTTTATATCAGAGTTAACTTCTCTTAAACTTTGTCTTAATTCTCTTATTTCACTAACTGTAAGACCTTGATAATTAAGTAATAAGAATGTCTTAGAACTATCTAATTTATCAGTTATTTCTTTAACAGTAGCCTCTTTTTGTTTAAGAATTTCTTTACTTGCCATATAGTCTCCTTTCATATAAATTAAAAGTTTCCTCATGACAAGGAAACTTGTTATAATCATATTATAAATCGTTTCCTCGGTAAGATTTATTTGTGTACTTACTGTCTTTGGTCACTTCAACGTAATTGATTATATAACACATTTTTGAGTTTGTAAAGTGTTTTCTTTAAATTTTATGCAGTTTTCGGTAATTTATGATAAGTTTAGCAAGATAGTTCTGGGTATCCAGATGTTCCTAGTTTCCAATTGCATAATGTGTATCCTGATAATGAACTATCTATACTACTTAAATTTATTGAGTTTTTATTTGTATTTAATAAATTTACAAAAGATGCATTTTTTATATCATTAAGTGCTTTTACAATTCCAATTCCACTTTTATTTGATGCTGAAGATACTCTATTATCAAAATAACTATTTGAAACTGAAACTGATGAAGTTGCTAATATATTACCTATACCATATTTTGTACCACTTGATAATTCTCCAGCATTATATACATTATTTACTGTTATTGGTCCACTATTTTGAAATATTCCATTAGATGTAGTGGTTCCATTTATTTTTCCAATGTTATATGAATTAAAAATCATTGCAGAAGAGGTAGATCCATAATCTCCAAATATACCTGATGCTGGACCAGGAGAAGTTATTGTACCAGTATTATATGAATTTAATATATATGCTTTTCCTGGTGAAACAAATCCTAATACTCCTCCACAACCATCACTAGTATTAAATTGATAGCAATTTACTTCACCTGAAGAAGAAGTATTGTCTAAATATAATGTTCCTGATGTTCTTATATGTCCGACTACTCCTCCACCTCTTCTTGCACCAATAATATTACCAGAATTATGTGAATTAATTATTATAGATATAGAACCGGTTACTCTTCCTACTATTCCACCTGCATTTAATGTAAAACCTGACTTATTAAGATTGTTTATAATATTTCCACTATTATTGCAATTCTTCATTGTCATAGGTTTTTTAACATTTCCTACTATTCCACCTACTTTTTGTTCTACAGCAATAGTATCTTCTACTGATATTGTACCATAATTATTACAATTAGTAATTTCAGTGTTTATGGAATTGGTTTCAATAGCTGCAATAATTCCACCCATTGCTGTTGCACCTAATTTATTAGAAATATTTCCATAATTATCACAATTTGTTATAGTAAGAGTGCCGTAGTTTATTCCTACTATTCCACCAGTATGATTAGAATTATATATATTTCCATGATTATCACAATTTGTTATAGTAACTGAACCATCACCTCCAACATCCCCTAATATTCCAGCAACTTTGTCTCTACCACAAGAAGTATAAACATCTGCATAATTATGTAAATTTGTTAAAGTACTATTTCCATAAGCATAACCTACTATTCCACCTGCACTTCCTCTATTTATAATATCACTACCTCTATCTGGAATCTCTACTCTTCCATATAATGTTAGATTCTTAATAGTAGAATTTTTTATTTCTCCAAAAAGTCCATAACTTAAGTTAGCATCAGATTCAATCTTATTACCTTTTTGTATTAAAATATTATTAATTTTATGATTATTGCCATCAAATATACCACTAAAGTAAATAGAATTATCACTATTAATATCAAAACCAATAGGTGTAAAACCACTTCCTGTAGTTAATTCTTTTATTAATGTTTCACTACCATTTATTCCATTTATATCTCCATAGTCTGTTCTTTCACTATTTTTATAACTACTTGTAGTTTTAAAGTCTAAATCATTTGTTAATACAAAATATTCTCCTTCATAATTATTTCCGTCATTTACATTATTACTTAAATCCACTAAATCTTCTATAAATTGTATTTTATATGGATCTGTTTGTGTCCCAGCACCTGCCAACCTTATTTCAGACCAATGTGCATATAATGTTAAATTTCCAGTATTATTATATACTGTTTTTGTTGGATTTCCTTCTGCATCAAAATATT
>CANRJN010000119.1 GCA_947630945.1 uncultured Bacilli bacterium
TGGAAAATAAAGAATTGAAAGAAAGATTTATTGATGAAAAAACAGGAATAGAATATAAAAGACAGGGAGATTATTATTACGAAAGTAACAAGGTTCTGGGGCACCCACAAGCAATCTTTGATTGCGTAAGTGGGTCAGGTTCTTATATTCCAAATTTAGTATTACCAAAACAAAAGAAAATTCATTTGAATAAATATGGAAGAATGAGATTAAACTATTTAAAGGAATATAAGAAAGCAGAATATACAATAATGTTTATGGAAAACACATTAATAAACCATTTAGAAGAAATACAAGAAACAGCAACTAAAAGAATTGATTTGATTATTGATGATTTGAAAGCTAAAAGTAATATAACAGAAGATATGAAAAATACTGATATGCTATATTGGATTGGTACAATGAATACAATTAAGCAACAAGCCGAAGAGATAGTGCTTAACGAATTAATTTATCAATAAGTATATTAATGAAACAGAAAAATATTCTAAAATAATTTATGTAAAATTATGGAATTATTAAAAAAAATATGATATAGTATTAGTGCAGTTAATAAAATAAATACTGACAATAACTTTTAAACTATAAGGAGAAAAATGGATATACTTTTAAATAATGAAATACAAAAAAAAGCTGAAAACAGAAATATAGAGGTTGATCAATTTATAGATGAGTTACAAAAATCACTAGATAGTAGTAAAAATAATATGTATTTTAATAGTGAATTTTATAATGAAATTTACAATGAATTGGAATTAGCACCAAAATACAAAAATCAACTAGAAAAAATAATAAATAATAGTATGATAGAATATTCATATGATAATGAATTTATATATGTAAGTTATGATAAAAAAACAAATAAATATTTTATGAGTCTATACGATGGACAGGTTACTAAAATAGAAACTACTAGAAAAGAAATAGAAGATTCTAATTTACATATTGACTCTTTTTATTTTCCAATTCGTAATGGAGAATATTTAGTAGAAAAGGAATATATAAAAGAAAAAATAAAGAAATTAGTAGAATATAAACTAGAAGATTTAGAAAGTATCAATAATAGGAGAGAAAATGGAAAAAGATAAATATATTATTATAAAAGGACTATTGAATAAAAATATAGATAAATTAATTGAATATAAAACAGTTGTTAATAATGGTGTATCTTTTTTTGAAAAAGAAGATTATAACATCATTGAGGGAGTACCAATATATTTTGAACCAGATGAATTTGGAAGAGCTAGTGGAGCAATAGCAATAATTAGTAGAAACACATTATCAATAAGAACAGAAAAGCATTTAAGATATCCTAATCCAAATGGTTGGAATAAAAAAATAGAAGATAGTGGTATATTTCAAAGATGTCACGCAATAGCTTATAGATTATCAGCAAAAAAGAATAACAAAAATAACATCTTTATAGGTACAATTGATTTAAATAAAACTATGAATGATATTGAAGGAGAGATAGAGAGACATATAAGGAAAAATGAACAACAATATATAAGAATATTATATAGAGTTACACCACAATATAAGGATAAAAATCAAATTCCAAAGGGAGTTCTAATAGAAGCAAAGGGATTAGATACAGCATATAATTTATGTATATTTTGTTATAATGTTGAAGATAAGGTTAAATTTAATTATGCTGATGGGACAATTATTGAAGATAAGCGTATAATAGCAAAAAATAAATTATTTCAAAACATAAAGAAATCATATGTGAATAATATGCAAAAGAAGAGTGAGAACAATAATATTAATCTAGTTATTGATGATAAATCAAAAATATATCATACTGAAGATTGCACATTACCAAATAACATTGATCCCAAATATATAAAAGAAATTACAACAAAAGAGCAAGTAATTAAGGATGAAGGATATAATAAATGTAAAAAATGTTTTAATTAAAAATATTGATAAATGAGAGGTGATAAATAGGATGAATAAAAAACAAATAATTACATTATTAAAAATTGGAGAAAATAGAGAAATTGAATTTAAAGAATCAAAAAACAAATTACCTAAATCAATATGGGAAACCTATTCTGCTTTTTCCAATTCAAGAGGTGGTATAATTGTATTAGGAATTAAAGAAAATAAAGAAAATAATATATGTACAATAGAAGGAATTGATAATTATAATAATATTTTAAAAGATTTTTGGAATACTATTAATAATAAAGAAAAAATAAATTTTAATAATCTAATGGATGATGATATAGAAATAAAAAATATTGATAATAAAACGATTATTGTAATAAGTATACCCGTTGCAGATAGAAGAAATAAACCAATATATATCAATAATAATCCAATTACAGGAACATATAAAAGATATCATGAAGGAGATTATAAATGCAGTAAAGAAGAAATTAGAGTAATGATAAGTGAAAGCTCAGAAGAATCAAAAGATGGAACAATCTTACAAGAATTTGATATTAATAATCTCGATAAGGAAACAATAGATAGTTATAGAACAAGATTTAAAATTCATAAAGGAGATAATCACGAATGGAATAATTTGTCAAATAAGGATTTCTTGTATATGATAAGGGCAATCGACAGAAAAACAGACAAGTTGACATTAGCAGGACTTTTAATGTTTGGAAAAAACGAAGAAATACTTGAGATTATTCCAAGATTCTTTTTGGATTACAGAGAAATTGATAATTTTATAACTACTGAAAGATGGTCTAACAGAATAACATCATCACCAGATGAAATGTGGGTTGGCAATTTATGGGGCTTTTTTGCAAAAATAGTAAATAGACTAACATCAGATATACCAACTCCGTTTGCATTGGACAAAGATTTAATGAGAATTGATGATACAGAAGTTCATGAAAGCGTAAGAGAACGGACTTACGAATTGTATAGTACATACAGATTATTCAGGAAGTGGAAGTATAGTAATCGAAAAAGGACCTGATTACTTTAAATTTTCAAATCCAGGTAATTCAAGAATACCAATAGAAATAGCAATGCAGGGCGGAAGAAGCGATGCTAGAAATGCAATTTTACATCAGATGTTTTCATATTTGGGTTATGGAGAAAGAGCAGGATCTGGATTATACAAAATTTGTAATGCTTGGAAAAATAGAAATTGGATAAAACCAGAAATGAAAGATGAATTAAATCCTAATAGAACTATACTAACTTTATATATGAGAAAAAATAAAAGTAATTACCCAAATGATTACCCAAATAATTACCCAAATAATTATCATAATCAATTAAGTGAAATACAAAATAAAATACTAGAGATAATAAAAGAAAATCCTACAATATCTGTTAAACAGATTAGTGAATTAATTAATGAAATAAAGTATGATGCTGTAAGGTGGAATATCGCAGAATTAAAGAAAAAAGATATTATAGAAAGAAAAGGAACTACAAGAAAAGGAATATGGACTATAAAAAGCAATAATGGAGGAAATAAATAATGGAGGAAAAAATAAAAGAATTAACATTATTACTATTATATTTAACATCATGGAAAGAAAAAGATGTTTTTGGAGAAGAATGTATGAGAGCTTGGAAAGGATATGACTTTGATATTTTAAATTGCTTAGAAGAAGAAAATTTGATTGGAGGAAGTACACACAA
>CANRJN010000120.1 GCA_947630945.1 uncultured Bacilli bacterium
AAAATAAAATAATTTTTTTATGATTATAGGTTCCATTTATTATTTTTCTTATTTCTATAAAGTCTTATCGGATTTTCATCTATTATTGATTGATCATTTTCGGCAATAAATTTTCCTAGATTAGTTTGTAAATGAAATAAGGGAATTTCTCCTTTTATTTGTTTTAGAAAATTTATTATTTCCAATCTAGCATTCATCACATCAATCATAATTGTTTCATAATTTTTTTCAAAAATTTCTTTTTTAGAATTAATCATAGGTAAAACATTTTTTACTATCTCTGTTATAAAATCAATAGTGATTTCTTGATTAATCATGCTATAATCTATATACTTGGTTAAAGAATACTTTAATCCATCTCTCGTAATAAAATCTAAAGAAAATAATAACGCGTTATTACCTTTATGATTAATTCTTAAAGCAAATAAACCATTAATTTTACCATTACTTTTATGAGTTCTAAAATCAATATTGCAACTTTCAATTTTCTCATTATAATTAGTCCATAATTCTATTGCTACTGATGTTTTATCTTTAATAGGACTTACATAATATATTCTTTTTCTCTTATTTTCTTTAGTATAGAAAATATTTAAGTTTGCTGTTTTTATTTTAGTAAAATCATCTTGTTTAACAATTGTTAAGTTGTTACCATAACTATTTTTAGCATCCAAATCAAAATTATTATTTAAAATATCATATGAAAATTCATAATTAATTCCGGCTTTTTTACTTTCTTTGATAAAATTAATTTTCCCATCACGATTAAAAGTAATATTTCTTACCGCCTTATTCGAAGTAATATTTTTCCATACAACTTTTTTCACTTTATAAAATGCTTCAGGAAAAGTTACTATTCCTTTTTCAATTTGATACCAAAATTCATCATCATAATGATTATGTAAATCTTCAGAACCGTAAATATCTTGATTCCAATATTGACCCTCATTCGTTAAAATCTTTTCGGCATTTTTCATTTCTATGGATAAAAATGTAAAAATTTTATTATTTTCATTGGTGCAAATAAAAGTTTTTAGTTTTTCATCATATTCTCTTATTTGATATTTATAAGGATTTACTTGACATAAATCAATATTATTTAATAAATAAATTTCAATGTTTTTCTTATCAAAAAAGAATGTTTTTAAAGATTCAACTAGTATTTCAAGAAAATCCGTTATTTCTTCTTTATTTCCAAAATAATTTTCTATTAGTTGTAATTTAACAAATAAATCTTGTTCATCAAAAGTCATTCCAATATTAATAGCACCAATTAATTCATAATTATCCCGAATTATCATATAACTTTGTTCTGGACTTTCTTCACTATAAATCTTCGGACAGTTAATAACTGAACTTACTAATGTATCATCAAGTGTTTTTAAATCATTTAAATATTTATTATATTTTTCTTCATATTTTACTAATTCATAAGATACTTCTGATGAATTATTTAAACTTATATTTCGATATTTCATAAACAAAACCTCCAATAAGAATATTATAACAAATTATTCTTTATCTTCTAAAAAATAATTAACCATTTTTTCATAATTATCTTGACTATTTAGACATGTATCTATTAAATAACCCTTTTCTTTATTTGTTTGATATTCTTTAATACCTCTTATGTAAAAATCTTTATTTCTATCTTCAATATAAAAAGGCATTATATCATTATATAGACATTCCCTAAACATAATCATTCTTCCAACCCGACCATTGCCATCTTGAAAAGGATGAATACGTTCAAATCTAACATGAAATTCAATAATATCTTCAATAGTTTTCTTAGATATTTTATTATACCAAGATAATAAATCTTTCATATCACTTGCTACATTACTTGGTAAAGATGTTTCAATATTTCCAACAAAGTTTTTAATTTTTTTATATTCACCAACATTAAACCATTCTTTTTCACTATCAGTTAAAGTTCCATCTTTTAAAATAAAATGATATTTTTTTATCATATCTTCTGAAAGTTTTTCATCAATTGTATCTAACATATATTTAAATAAAGTAAAATGATTTTTTGTTTCTGTCGCATCTTTTAAAACTATAACTTTATCACTACTTGTTAGAATAGTCCCAGTATCATAAATACTTGCTGTTTCATCGGGTGTTATAGTAGAACCTTCAATATGATTAGTATTATAAGCAAAATCTATTTGGGTTTTATGATATAGATTACCAGATAAATTCATATTTTTTTGTTCAACTAATGCTTTTTTTATTTTACTTACTTCCATACTTATTGCCTCACTTTCGTCATAAAATTATTTCTTTTTTATATATAAATTATACCATTTTTTAAAAGCTTTTTCATTAAATATTTTTTATGGTAAATTTGACTTTTTAGAAAAAACTTGCCTTATAATGAACGCGTAGTTTCATTACTTGCCAATAATTTTTTATAGTTTATTAAAATATCTTTTGTCAAAGAAATAACTTTTTCTATATCTGTATTTAAAAATAAAGCAATTTCTTCTGATGTATAGCTTTTTCCATTAATAAATCCAAATCTTAAACATATAATAAAGAAATCTTCGATACTTAAATTTCCAAATATACCCCTTAAAGTATTTGATTTTAAAAGCATAAAAATCGTATTTATCTCATCACTACTCAAATACTTATTAATATCATCTAAATTATCTTTTTTAATTAATTCTTCCAATCTTTTTTCTTTTTCTAATTTTTCATTACCTGGATGTTTTTCTCCTAGCATATATTTTGATACTACTTCGGCAATGGTAAATCTATTATATAACTCGGCCATTTCTTTTTCTTCATTTGTTAAATAGCCTTCATCAATCATTCCTTTATAATATAAATAAGCTCTAATCCGACTAATAATTTTCAATCTTCTAACCGATATCGTATTAACTTTATAATCTAACAATTTTGCTATTCTTGCATTAATATATCCTAAATTATAATACATATGTAATATTTAAAATCTTCTTCATTAAGCATTTTTAAATACTCATTTATAGAATCTATTAATCTTTTATCATCATATTCATCAATTATATCTTCCAAATAATCATTATCTAAAATTTCTTCGCTTAAAAATTCTTCATTACTTTTTCTTGTAGTCTCTTTTTTCAAATAATAAAACATTCTTTTTTTAAGTCTCAAAAAAGTATAACAATATAAACTATTCTGTCTACTTTTACTAAAACTATCAATAGATTTAATTAACTCTTCCAAACCAAAAGATAATAATTCTTCTTCATCATTATCAGCATAATACTTTTCTATAAGCATTTTAACTAAAGGAATATACCCATCAATTAATTTTTGACGATTAGAGAAAGTTAAATTACTTAATAATTCTCTTTCTTCTTCAATTGTTATACTAACTATTCTTTGGTAAACCTCTGCTACCCATATTAATCCCTCGTGATGTTATATTTTAACAGAATAACTTTAAATATACAAGATTAACCAAATGCCATTTTATATATTTTATCTTTTTACTACATCATTAGTCAACTCTTCAAAATCAGATAATTCACTTCTAAATGTATTATTATTTATTTCTCTATCTATTCTTTTGCTTATTGCAA
>CANRJN010000121.1 GCA_947630945.1 uncultured Bacilli bacterium
TATTCGACTAATTTTAATTATATCTATCATATCCATATTGAGATATTTTGCAATTGTTTCTAAATCTTCACCTATTATTAAACTAGTAAGAATAGTATTATATGGCTTATCTAAGTTACTAATTAAAACTTTTAATTCCTTACTTAAAGTAACCCCATCGGGTAAAAGTAATTCACATTCCGTAGATTTAATGCTATTTAAATATATTTCTTGTAATTTAACAATTGCTTTTTTTAATCTATCCTTATTATTTTTATTAAGACCATGATTTTGATAGTTTAAATCTAGTTTATAACCAAATATTAACATTATAATATTGGCTTCCCCTTCACTTAAATTTTCCATTAAAATTGGTAATTTTTCTTTTTCACAACCAATTATTTCATTTAAATATAGTCCTACTAATATATTATTTTCTTTATTTTCTTCAGCTAAATTTTCTAGTCTTCTTTTTAATAAATTCATGATATTTCTTAATTCTAGTTTTTCATCTTGATTAAGTAAATTAATATCAACATAACTAGTAAAGTTATTTGTACACTTAACTAAAATCTCATAATAATTATGATAGTCATAATCTAATACTTTTAATATTGCTAAAGCATCTTGTTCACTACAATTTAAAAAGTCATGAAGCAAAAATTTTTCATCTCTAAAAGATTTTAAAACTTGATAATATTCTTTTAAATCTGCGATTAAAGCATAAGCATTCATGCTTAAATTTTCAGGTACTTCTTTTCTTCTTTCATCTAAGTTTTCCCCAAACATTTGCTTCATTATTGCTTCTCTTTTAGAACCTATCTTTATTTTAGGAGTTACTAAATATAATTCATTTGGCTGGCAACCAACCATTTCCCATAGATAAGGATATTCCCTATTCATAGAAAAATTCCCTGATTTAATTCGTTCATATAATTTTCTTAAAAACTTAATTTTATTATACACTATTGCTTTTTCTTTTTTGGTTAAACCTTTTACGCTTATTATTTGATCAAAATTTTCCCCACAGGCTTTCTTTAAAATTTGAAGGGCTAATTTGTCTTTTTTTAAACGATTGCATTTTAGAAGTTCCAATAATTCTTCATAAGTACAACCTATTCTTTCATGTAATTTAGTATCCCTTGGAACCTCGGATGCCTTATTATGATATATTTTATTAAAACGTTCTAAACCAATATAATAAGCACTCTCTTCTTCCTTAGTTAATCCTTCTTTATTTCGAACTTGATCTAAATTAGGGCCAAATGCTTTTTGTAAGGCTTTGTAATAACTAGCATTTTTGGAAATATAAGGGCCATTAATCATTTGTTGTAATTTATCTATAGAACAACCAATAATATCCCATAGATAAATATTCGTATTAGCCATCTTCTTTTTTCTTTCAATATCATTTAAAGTTAAAGTTTTAGCAATAAATATTTCTTGATATAATTTATTTAATCTATCTAAAGCATTATATAAAGCATTTTTATTTTTAACATTAAAGGCATCATATAATTGATCTAATTCTGGTCCAAATCCCGATTGTAAAGCATAATAGTATTGGGCTTTTTTATTAATATAATCACTATTTAAAATAATCTTTAATTTATCTTCAGGAATATTTAACATTTCCCATAGGTATTCTCTTTTTATTATTTCTTTTTGACCATTATTTACTTCTTCTAACATATTTCTAATTCGATAAAATAAAGAATTAAGCATATGCCGTTTATTAGTACTTTGTTTTTCTTGAATTTTATCTAAATTTTCGCCAAATTCACTTTGAAGTATTGCTAAATATTTATCACGATTAAAACTATTACTATTAATTAATTCCATCAACTCATCATATGAACAACCAATTATTTCATATAAATATCTAGGATTACGATAATTACGTTTAATATTACTATTTAGACTCATTTTTTTATCAATATATATGGCTTTATATAATTCATCTAAATTTTTTATAGTATAGTCAAAACTCCAACGTTCATTATGATCCATTTTTCTAAATTTATCATAATTTAAAATTTCACAAAAATCAGAACCAAATAATTCTTGAAATAGTTGATAATATTTAGTATTTTCTGCAAAATAAATACTATTAGTTAATTCAATTAATCTTTCTTCAGGTATTTCTAAATATTCATATAAATAATAATTAGCTTTTAAATATTTACGAATTGATTTTTTATTAACAAAAATATCATGATAATTTTTCTTTAATATTTTTTTTGCATAATCATAAACTTCTTTATCTTCTTTTGTAAAATAATAATCTTTTCTTACTCCTAATAAATTGGAACCATAAACTTGTTTTAATACAGCATAATATTTCGTAGTAGGATCAAGAGTTTTTAAAAGAATTTTATATTCTTCTAGAGTACAACCAATTAATTCATATAAGTATGTATATGTATTTTTTCTTTCTCTTTTAGGAAGAATTATTTTATGTTCTGGTAACATTTTATTATCAATAATTGCTGATTTTAATCTTTTTATCTTATTTATTCCCTGTGTAAATAAATGCTTATTTATTTCTTCTTCTGTTATTTTCATTTCTTCATTTAAAGACTTACCATATACTTTAGTTAATTCTTGATATGATTTATCTTCTGGTTTTAAAAAGCCACTGTTTAAAACAATATTTAATTCATCTATGGTACATTCAACTTGTTCATATAAATATTTTTTTATTCTATTAGATGCTTTTGGTTCCTTAATTCTTTTTGGTTTTGATTCTTTTAAGATTAAGTTATTATTTTCTTCTTTGGCTCTTACATCAGCAATAGATTTTTTACCAATTTCTAACCAACGATAATATATTTTTAATTGTTCATCAGTTAAATTAAATAAATTACATTTACGATCTAACTTGGGGCCAAAAATTATCATAAATACGCGATTAACTTCAGGAGTAGCTAAAGATAAAGCATTTTTAAATAAGGTTAATTCGGATGCTGAACAATCTAATATTTCTTGAAGAGTTCCACCGATATTTTTTTCTTTGTCTTCATCAGAAATCAATTTTTGATAATTACTTTGTAATATTCTTATAACTTCATTAAATGCTTTAAATTCACTATTATTTAATTTACTTAAATTAGGTAAACGCGTTAATTTTGCGGAACAAGCTTTAACTAAAACCGCATAATAATAAGATTTAGGATTAATTGTTTTAATTAAACTAGTAAATTCTTTTTTCGAACAACCAACCATATCCCAAATATGATAATCTTTTTCTTGAAAATACTTTTTTATAGACTTTAAAACGGAAATAAAACTTAATTTTTCTATTCCACTTAAATTATTTTTATTAATTTTGTTTGTATAGTTAGGACCATATAATTTTATTGCAAGATTTTGATATTGTTTCGGCATTCTAACCATAAAATTAGTAATCGTTTCTCCATCACTATTTAAATAGGTTGTCAAATACTCATATTCCATAATAACCAAAATCCCCCTTGGCGTATATAATACCATATTTTTCAATATTTGCAAGTATTTGGTAAAAATTTCCCTATATTAATAATTGTTTTATTTAGCATTATGAACTATAATATATTTAAACAAATGTTTG
>CANRJN010000122.1 GCA_947630945.1 uncultured Bacilli bacterium
TCCATTCCATCTGCTATTGCTTCTTTTGCACTTTTTTTAGTAAGCATTAATACATTATCTTTTGTAAAACCTATTAAGCCTCCACCTTTATTAATATCTTTTCCTTTGGCATATACTTTTCCATTTAATATTGCAGTACCTGTAACAGGGTTTTTACCAACTGATGTTTTAACACCAGATGCATTCATTGCTATTAAAGCATTTTTTTCTTTTGCCATATCACTTAGAAAGTCTCCACCTTTGCCATAACTAGATGAAAATACAAGTTGTACGTTTGCAGGGTCATATATAACAACCATATATCCTTTCCAACTATCTCCCTTTAAATCAATTACTTTATATATTTCATTACCTTCATCTTTTTTTAATATTTGCTCTTCATATATAGATTCATAACTATCACTACCAAAATCAGGATTAAAATTAATCGCAGATGTATCTGTACTTTCATTACTTTCAATAATTCTATTATTATCAAGTATTTTATCAACTTGTTCTTCACTATATAATACATAAGCAAAATATCTATGAGTCATTGTAGTCATTGCTGTTGTTACAAGTAAGTCCCTAAAATATGATATAGGTCCATATGCTAAAAAGAAACAAATTAAAGCAATAACATCAATTACTATTAAGAAAATACTTAACTTACTTTTCTTTTGTTTTTCTTTTTTTACTTTGACTTTTTTTTCTTTATTCTTTTGTTTCATTTTTAACTCCTAATACATAAGGTGAAGTTGTATTTCCAGAACCACTTTCAATATTTATATTACTATCTAAATAGAATGAAACTCTTACATTATATTTAGAACTAGTAGTATCTGCAAAAATATTTCCATCTTTATTTATAACATTTATTATATTACTACCTTCAATACCTCTTGATAAAGTAAATATATTATTTAAATCTCCTACATAAAAGTCTGCTAGTGTAAGCATACCAACTTTTGAATTAACTTTTTTACTATAAACAGAAGTATAATCTAAATTATCAAGAGATAAACTTCCTACATACCAAGGACCACTTACAAGTAAATCTTTACTTTCAAGTGAATTATAGAATGTATTATTTAAATATTTACCTACTGTATTACTAGTAGTAAATTCACTACTACTAGATGAAAATGCTATTTTTAGATTTTCTTCTTTATCTTTTAATACATCAAGCGCAGCAACTTTAACATAATCATCATTAACTTCTATAACTTTATAATTATTATCATCTATTTTAATAATGTTATTAACATAAACATCTTTTAATGTTTTAACTTCATGACTCTCTATTACATAAGGTTTATCTTTTGTACCATCTCCATTTAATAATACAGTATCTTCTTTTATTGTTATTACAGGTCTTACATTAATTGTTTTAGTAGTTCTTTCATTTAAACCTATTTCACCTGTTGTACCTACAAAATAATCATTATTGTTAGAATCTAATGTTGCTAGTGCAAACTCATGACCATTATTTAAATAACTAGAAGCGCCACCTGCTTCTTTATAATCATATAAAGAAAGTAATGTTATCTTAGAATCTGTATAATAATTTTCACAAGTTATATTTTTAACATCATCAATTTTATCATCACATAAATAAGTATATGTAAGTAAGTTTTCTGCATTAACTAAGGCATTTTCATAAATACCTGTATTTTTTGCATCTGTTTTATTTAACCATTTATTAACATATGACTTTTCATAACCATTATTTAAACCACTATAAAGCATTGTAATATTATCTTCACTTACTAATTTAATATTATTTTCATTATCTATTCCAACTATTCTATATAACATTCCAGAATATAAAACATAGTTATCATTAACTTTTCCTTTATATTTATAATTATTATTTTCTTCATCATAAACAAGACCTTTTGTTAAATCTAGATAACTTTGATGTTTTAATATTTCATTTGATAGTAATACTACATCATTTCCCTTTTTAGTTCCATTTTCTTTTAAATAATATTTTACTAATCTAGTTGTATAAAAAGATATTATAAATAGAAGCACTATTATATTTAGTGCTATTAAAACGGGTGTAATTTTTAATCTTTTCTTCTTGTTCATTTTAACTAATCTCCAAAATCATTTTGATATGCTATTAAACTTGCATTAATAACTCCATCAACATCTTTAAATTGATCTACTATTGTAGTTTCTACTCCACCTTTTTTATTTTCTTTTAAATCGACTTCTAATGATAATTCTACTTCATTACCATAAATAGATTTACTTCTAACTTTAAATTTCTTTAATGATTTAACTTTTTTAAATACATCATTGTGAGCAGATGCATCATATTTTAAAACTAATAAATATCTATTTGATACTCTAAATCCCATTAAATATGTCATAAAATATAATACTCCAATTAATAATGATGCTACTAAGGCTACTATATATAGTCCTGCACCTGACATAATTCCTGCGGATATTCCCCAAAACATAAATCCTGTATCAACAGGTTCTTTAACAGCAGTTCTAAATCTTACGATAGATAAAGCACCAACCATACCTAAGGAAAGAGATATATTAGAACTAATTGTTCTAATAATCATAGATGTTACCATTGCAAGCATCAATATACAAAGTGAAAATGCTTTTGAATAAACAACTCCTGTATATGTTTTTCTATATACATATATTATAAATATTCCTATTACAAATGCTACTACTAATGATAAAAGCATATCTGTAACAGTAATAGTTCCTGTAAAATTTTCTAACACTGATTTTTTTATTGTATCTACAATACTCATAACTCCACTTCCCTTTTTTCAATACTTCTATTTAATACTTCTACAAATAGCAAATTTACTTACTGCTTCTCTAATAGATGGTATATCATTTAATATATTTGCTATATGAAGAGGTAATACTTCATTATATTTAACTTCTAATACTTGCATACCTTTTTCATCAACTGTATAATTAGGCATCTTTAAATCAAATAAGTCATAATTATATAGTCCACTTTGAATATTAGAATCAAATGTAATTCTAACGTCACTTATAGGATATACAAATGCAGTTCTGTGATATGTAACTATTATTGATGGTATTAAACATTTAGTTCTATAATCATTTAAGAACTCTAATAGTAACCCTTGTGGGTTATCAATTTCATTTATTTTACCATTTAATATTTTACTATATATATCTTTTGAAATCAATATTTGTTCTTTCGCAGTCATATTATTATGTTTCATTTTCTTTTCAAGTCTTATGAATTTATCATCATTATTATATATTCTAATTCTATATTTTTTTCTATATAATATTCCATCCATTTTTTCATAATAAGATGTTGAATTTATATCATCAAAATATAAACTTTTTATTAAATATGAACCATCTTTATATATAGCATATTTATCTTTATCTAATATTAATGATAATTTTTGTTTTAATACTTCCGCAGCAGAATTAGATATTTTAAATTTTAATTCATGTCTATATTTATATTCTTTCATTTTACATCACCAAAATACTTTTTAACTTCACTATTACTTAGTCCAAAATATGATTTTGCTTG
>CANRJN010000123.1 GCA_947630945.1 uncultured Bacilli bacterium
AGATTTGGAACAGATTATCCTAATGCTCAGGGTTTACACTAAAAAACAGTTAGGTTTTATCTGCGAAAGTTGAGTTAATTAAATATTTTTATAAGAATATTTTAAAAAAGGGATATACCCAAAAGCCTACAAAAGAACATTTAATATTTGAAAAATTAAAAATGAGAATCAAACAATTTTCAAAAGACTTTTTCAATGCAAAAATTGAAAAACATATCCTTTATAGAACTAATAATAAATTATTTTTAATGGTTAAAAATAAGAAGAACAAAGAGATACAACTATCTCCAACTGAAAAAGATAAAAAGAGTTTTTTATATTACACAGCTTCATTATTTAGGAAATCAATTTTATTCTCATTTGATAAGCAGTTTATTTTTTACTCTAAAAATATAAATCCGACTACAAAATGGGTTCAAGTGGTAGATTTAAAAACCTATGAGAAAGAGTGTTATGAGGAGTATCTTAATAATAGTGATATTAAAATTATTAGGGTAAAAGATAAAAATCTACTCTATTTTTATAAAGAGTTAGAGGTTAAAAAGATTTTTATAAAAGATAAGTTTATTGAAGAGTTTGAAAAGAAAAAGTTTTTTGATAAAGATAGAGTTTCTGAAATTTGGAAAGAGTATTTAATGATGTCTATGATATTTGGCAAGATTAATATTCATAAATATATGGAAGAACTTATATCGGATTATTATGATGAACCTAGTTATGAAATTGCTGTTTATCGGCATTTTTAGTTAGCTTGGCATTTGTTTTAAATTGCTATATGATGCCAATCCAAAATAAAAAATACGAGGAATAAAAATGGAAAATAAAATATCAAAAAATCAATTAATTGAAGTGTTATCAGATGGAATTTATCACAAACAACTTTTAAATCAATATGGACTTAATATTAGGTTAGATAGAAATTATAAGTTTTATTATAATTTTGATTCATTTTATAATCAAGATGATTTAGATTTTGTATATTGTATAACAAGAGATTTTGAAAAGTTAGATGCTATTGATGGTAATTATATAGAAGGCGAAATTGATGATATGTATTTATTTAACTGTGCAGATGAGTTTCGTGATGAGATTATATATAAATTAACAAATTATTCTAGTTTTAAAGACATTAAAATAACTTCATAATATTTAAGATAGGATATAATGAGTGAATTTTTAATATATGCGGAATCGATTTAATTGATATTAGTAAATAATTATAGATGAGGGAAAATGGAAATAATAAAAAAATACAAATTAAAGATGACAGCTATTTTAATAGTTATATTTATATTGCTTTCTTGGAAAACAACTTATTTTTTAGGCTGTTTCAGCTTATTAATACCTTTGATTTATTGTTTTGTAATTGCATCTAGTTTTATAGAAATTAGAATAAAAGAAAAAGAATGTTATAAAAATTGTTATTTTAAAGATAAAACTTTATTGGCTTCAATGATTACTTCTCCATATTTTACATCATTAATTTATATAATTTTATCTATATTCTATACTTTTTCTTTTATGTATAATACATTGAATTATGGAATAATATTTTATGGCATAATAATATTTTTTATAGTATTTACAAACTATTTATATAAATCTCTTCTGCACTTTTTCTCAAAAATTATAAATGAAAAACATACTGATATTTTCACGAGAGAAATAAGTATTAAAATAACAGCAATATTATTATTTATACTTTATAGTGCCTATTTTATGTATGGATATGAACCGAATTATTTAAGAGAGACAATTGAAGCAACAATATTAGAAGCAACAAAAAGTATAGGTTCAAGTTGTATATTAATTGATTATATAATAAGAGTATACGTTGAAATAGATGCTACGGTTTTATTTGTTACGAAAGTAGCTTCTATTAATACAGATAATAGTAATATAAATAATTTAATTTGGGTAGCTTTTATAGTAATGAATACATTATCTATTTTGGGATTAAATAGATTTATTATGCAAATAATATATTTTTTAAATAAATATGAAAGAAAAATATGAAAGAAAATTTAACTGAAGAAATAAATGAAATAGGTAGACCATTAAAAGAAAATTTAGAAGTTCAAATAGAGAAATCTAAATTCTCAAAATATTTTTGGAATACAATAATTATTATATTTGTTATTTATATTATCATTGCAATATTCGCTTTAATAAATAATTCATCATCTAATGAACAAAAGAAGCCGTTAATAGGTAGTTTTCTGACTGAAACCACAAATAAAGTTATAAAAAATTTAGAAAATTCAGAGCCTGATATAAGAGATAAATTTTTAAAATCGAAAAATGAGATATTACAAAATATTGATGAAAATATTGATGAAACTTTTGAAGTAGTAATTAATAAAAATATTGATGTATTTCTTGATTTCCATTATTCTTTAATTGGAGGATATATAGAATTATATACTATGACTTTTTCTAATTATGAAGAATTAATAAGTGAAAAATTATTTGGAGATAGTTTTGTAAAGAATTTTGATAAAGCAAAAATTAATATTGATAATTTTTATAATGAAAAAGAAAAAGAAGATTTAGAGTTTATACAAAATAAAGCAATGAATGGAATAGATTTAGAATTAAATCGTGATGAATTAAATAAGATGAATGAACTTTTTATAAAAGAATTAAATATTCAAAAGTCTCAATTGATTGCGGGAGGTGTTGGGAGTGTAATAGCAGTTAGATTGGCTGCTACTATATCATCAAAAATAGCATCAAAAATAGTACTTAAAACTGGTACAAAAGCAGCAGTAAAAAGTTCTGCAAAAGTTGCAGCTGTATCTACCGGAGCTACTTATGGTGTTGCTTGTGGACCCTTTGCTATAATTTGTGCACCTGCATTAGCTATTGGAGGATGGATGGCTACTGACATTGCAATTAATACAGCAGACGAACAATTAAATAGAGAATCTTTTAAAAAAGAAATTGAAGAGTTAATAATTGAAGAAAAAAAATTTCTAAAAAATAATATGAAAAGTATTTATATTAATGCTTTTAATAAAACATTAGAAGAATATATGAAAATGTTAAAAAATACAAAAATTAAAGAACAAAGATATATAGAAAATATTAAATAGTTTTAGTACAAATTAAAAAATCTTAATAAAGGATTCAACTAAATAATAAAAGAATTATAATTAAATATGGGAAAGTGGTTAGATTAATACTATCCTCCAAAATATTAAAAATTTTTATTAATAGTATGAGGTATATTAAATGAAAAATCACGATAAAATAGCAACTAGGTTAGCCCTTATATTAAATAAATTCAACTCAGGTGTATTAAACTAACAAGTAATTTAACCATTTTTCAGGGTATTTTTGTAAATTTTTTACGGGTATTTTTTTAGCTCTATTTTTCTGTTAATAATTATTTAAGTAATTTAACCATTTTTTAGGGCATTTTTGAGATTTTTTTT
>CANRJN010000124.1 GCA_947630945.1 uncultured Bacilli bacterium
TTGTTTATAAATATAATGAAAAATAATTTCTTATTTTTTTCAATTTATTAATTGAATTTTCTTTTTTATGCTTTTTTTATTTTAATTTTCTCTTTTTTATTTCCTTGAACTTTCCTATAAGATAAAAAAAGATTCATTATTTTGAATCTTTTAAAGCAAGTTCTTTATATTTATTAGCAAGTACATATATATCTTTACTACTCATAAATAATAGTACTGCATTATGATATTGTAAGAGTTTATCTGCTGTATTTAAATCAATAAATTCGCCATTTTTAGTATATTTTAATATATCATTATGACTTACATCATCATATCCAACTTCTTTTCTATCTTCACCAATTTCTAAAACATATGATTTATCTGCAAGATTTAATGCATCAGCAAATTCTTTATGGAAATATTTTACTCTTGATTTTGTGTGTGCTTTAAATAATGCTATTATTTTTTTATCTGGATATTTTTTTCTGGCTGCTTCTATTGTAACTTTAACTTCAGTAGGGTGGTGAGCATAATCATCAATTAATATATTATCTAAAAATTTTTCTTCAATAAATCTTCTTTTAGCATGCTTTATTTTTTCTACTTGTTTTTTAACTTCTTCTATATCAATATTTTCTAAATAACAAACTGATATTACAGCAAGAGCATTTAAAATTAAATGATCTCCTACAAATGGGAAATTAAGTGTTGCATAAAAGTCACCTTTTATATAAATATCAGCAGTTGTTACTTCGCCACTCACATGTATATTTTTAGCAATAACATCATTATTATCTTTAAATCCATAATATAATACAGGTTTATTTATAGTAAGTTTTCTAGTATTTTTATCATCTCCACATACTATTACATATTTTCTTGCTTTATTTGCAAATGTATTAAATGCATCAATTACATCATCTAAATCTTTATAATAATCTGTATGATCAAGTTCAACATTAGTAATAACTGCATAATATGGATTATAAGATAAGAAATGTCTTTTAAATTCGCATGCTTCTAGTGCAAAATATTCATTACCTTTATCAGCATAACCACTTCCATCGCCAATTAGATAATTAATACCAATATTTTCAAAAACTTTACTCATCATAGTTGTTGTAGTAGTTTTACCATGACAACCTGATATAGCAATTAATTTAGTATCATTAGTTAATTTAGCAATCATTTCTTGATATGAATAAATAGTAAGACCTAATTCATGAGCACGTGCTACTTCTTCATTTTCATCATTAAATGCATTACCTTGTACAATAATCATACCATCTTTAATATTGTCTTTATTAAATTCTAAAATTTCTATTCCTTTTTTTCTAAGGCCATCTTCTGTAAAGAAGTGATCTTTTTTGTCACTTCCCATAACTTTATATCCAAGATCAAACATTATTTCAGCAAGTGAAGCCATTCCGCTTCCCTTAATTCCTATAAAATAATATATCATTTTAATCACCATTATAATTTTAACACATTTTTATTTTTATTTATATAGTAAAAATATTATTTTTATGATATACTTTTATAGTAGAGGAGGATATGTATATGAATGATATTAAAGATATAGTATTTAAACTACTTGAATTAAATGATAAAATACAAGAAATTCAAAATGAAATAGAAAAAAGATTATTTAAATATACATATTTGAGTGATAATAATAAAATTGAATTAGATGTAGCAATTAAAGAAGATAAAGATTATATATCCAAAATGTATTCGATGCTTAATGAAGAAAAAGTATCAGAATATAATAATATAACAATATCTAATGATGGAGTATCAATACCTTCTTTAGATATAATGAGTGATGCATCACTTCCTGAAATTAATGAACCAAAAAACGCGTTAAGTGAGGATGTGATTAGTGAAGATAATGAAACAAAAGAAGAAAGTGATTTACCTAAATTAGAAATGATAGATTTATCACCTTCAACCGATAATAAAGAAACAAATGAAGAGGTTCAAATAGTAGATGAACTAGCAGAATTAACATCATCTAAAAATTCTACTGATAATTGGGTACCACCAGAAGTTTCAATAGAACCAACAGTTGATATTCAAAGTACTATGATGCCAAGCATACCTAATACAGAAGTAAAAAATGAAATACCAGAAGCAAAAATACCAGATGTAGAAGATTATAAAACACCAGATAATTTAACAGGAGTAGGGGTATCTGCTAGTAATAAATTTATAACACCTGAATTTATGAGTGATGGACCTAGCAATCTTTCTATATAAAAATAAAGTAGATAATTAATTAAAATCTAAATTATCTACTTTTTATATGATTCTTTAATTCGTGATTTTCAATATTTTGTAATTGTAAAAATAGCGTTTTAAATGGAATACAAAATTCATATATTCTTGAACCTGACTCTCTTATATTAATTGGAATAGAATAGGTGGGTTTTGGAATTTTGCCATCTATTTTAATAAAAGATAAAATAATCTCATTATTGTTTTTTATTATTTTTAAAATATTAGGGTAATCAGTAGGATAACTATCACTTAATACTGTAATAATGTTATCATTAACTAATGATTTATACCATGACATACTTTTTTCTATTTCCATACTTTTTATTGTATTTGAATTAATCTCTTCTCCAAAAATATTTGCATTTATAATATCAGTATAAAGTTTATCAAATATAAAATATAATTCCTCATTATTATTAGGAATATTAAAAGAAATATTTGATATTTTTTGATAATCTTCATATTTACAAGAAATATTAATATCATCTCCTGTTTGATAAATTGATAAAACTTTATTATTATCTATTAAATTAATATCAAAATTATTATAATCATTTAATATTTTTTCAATTATCATATTATTTCCTTCTTTTTTACTTATTATAGCATATTTAAAAAATAAAAAACTTAAACTTTTGAATAGTTTAAGTAATTTAATTATAATTATTAATAAAATTTTTATTTTCTTTGTAATATCATTTGATTATTACGTTCATTTACTAATTCTTGTTCTATATCTTTAACATTAGTAATTTCAATTCGTATTGATGTGTTTTTATAGCATACTGAATTTCCAGAAAAATAATTTGATTTAGCAATAGATTTCATTGGAAAACAATTGATTGGGGATGCAACAACAGGAACAATCTCATATTCACTTTGAATTTCAAGATATAATTCATGAGGTGTTAATTTACCTGATAATATCTCTTTATTATCATAATTTCTTTCTGTACAAACACCATATATCACTTTGTTTTTCATCTATAATTATACTACCTCTATATTCATTTCTTCCTGAAATTATTATTCTAATATTATATAAATTCATATAAACCCTCCTAATAAAATTGTACCAAATTTCTGACGAAAAGTCTTTAGGTTATCTAAAATTTATCAAAAAATATTGCAAAATAAAA
>CANRJN010000125.1 GCA_947630945.1 uncultured Bacilli bacterium
GTATTTAATGAAATAATGGCTGGTATGGGTAGTTTATCACAAGATGAAAAAAGAGAAGTTGGTAAAAAAAGTAATGAAGTAAGAGTAGAATTACAAAAACTATTTGATGATAAATTAATAGAAATAAAAAATGCAGAATTAAATAAAAAATTAGAGAGTGATAAAATTGATATTACACTTCCTAGTAAGAAAAGAAAAATAGGAACTAAACATCCACTTAATATTGTACGTGAAGAAATAGAAGATTTATTTATTTCTATGGGATATGATGTAGTAGATGGGCCAGAAATTGATACTGATGCTAATTGCTTTGAATTATTAAATTTACCTGCTTCACACCCAGCAAGAGATGCACAAGATAGTTTTTATATAACAGAAGAGATGCTACTAAGACCACATACAAGTGCTATGCAAGTAAGAAGTATGCTAGCAAATACAGAAAAGAAACCATTTAAATTAATTTGTCCAGGTAAAACATATAGAAGAGATGATGATGATGCAACTCACTCTCATCAATTCTCACAAGTAGAAGGCTTAGTTGTAGGAGAAAATATTTCTTTATCAGATTTAAAAGGAACATTAGAATTATTTGCTAAAAAAATGTTTGGAAAAGATAGAGAAATCAGATTTAGAGCAAGTTATTTCCCATTTACTGAACCTAGTTATGAAGTAGATGTATCATGTTTTAATTGTAATAAAAAAGGATGCTCAATGTGTAAAGGTACAGGATGGATTGAAATACTTGGTTGTGGTATGGTTCATCCAAATGTACTTGAAAATTGTGGATTTGATCATACTAAATATCAAGGATTTGCATTTGGTGTTGGAATAGAAAGAGTTACAATGTTAAAATATGGAATTACTAATTTAAAATTATTATATCAAAATGATTATAGATTCTTAAAGAATTTTGATAGAAAGGAGATGTAACATGAAATTAAGTAAAAAATTTGTAAATGACTATACTAATTTAAATAATATTGATTTTAAAGAATATGCAAACGCGATGCTAAAACTTGGAAATGAATATGAAAGTATGGGACCACTAGTAAATGCAACTAAACTAGTTATAGGTGAAGTTATTTCATGTGAAAATCATCCTGAGAGTGACCATTTACATGTTTGTAAAGTAGATATTGGTAGTGAAAAATTAAATATTATTTGTGGAGCACCTAATGTTAGAGAAGGAATAAAAGTAATAGTTGCATTAGATGGTGCAATATTACCTGGTGGTACAATTAAAAAAACTACTATTTTAGGTATGGAATCAAATGGTATGATTTGTTCCATTGCAGAACTTGGTATAGAACATAAATATTTAAAAGAAGAAGATATAAATGGAATACATGAGTTACCACTTGAAGCACCTGTTGGAGAAGATGCAATAAAATATTTAGAGTTAGATGATGAAGTAATTGATTTTGAATTAACTGCAAATAGAGCAGATTTACTAAGTATGTTAGGTCTTGCATATGAAAGTGCAGTAATAACAGGTGAAAAAGTTAATTTACCAGATTTATCTTATGAACATATAAAAGAAAATGTAAATGATTTATTAACATTAAAAGTTGATACAGATAATTGTTATACATTTTTACTTAAAAGAGTAAATGATATTAAAATAGAAGAAAGCCCACTTTTCATGAAAAATAGATTAATGGCATGTGGTATTAGAAGTATTAATAATGTAGTTGATATTTCAAATTATGTAATGTTAGAAACAGGTCAACCACTTCATTTCTATGATGCTGATAAATTAGGTAAATTAATATCAGTAAGAAATGCAAAAGATGGAGAAACACTAGTGACACTTGATAATCAAAGTAGAGTACTTACAAGTGAAGATATTGTAATTACTAATGGTAAAGAGCCTATTGGTCTTGCTGGTGTTATGGGTGGACTTGATACTGAAATAGATGAAAATACTAAAAATGTAGTAATTGAATGTGCAATATTTAATCCTGCTAATATTAGAAAAACATCTAAAAAATTAATTAGAAGTGAAGCAAGTATTAGATATGAAAAAGGACTAGATGTTAATAGATGTTATATGGCTATTGAAAGAAGTTGCAATTTACTTTCTAAATATGCACATGGAAAAGTATTAGATGGAAGAATTGAATATAATACACTTGATAGAAATGAAAAAGTTATTAATATTACACTTGATAAAATTAATAGTGTTCTTGGATATAATTTAAAAGATACTGATGTAAAAACAGTATTTGAAAAATTAAATTTTGAAGTATATGAAAGAAATAATAAATTTAAAGTAACTGTTCCAACTAGAAGAACAGATATTAGTATAGAAGAAGATTTAATAGAAGAAGTATCAAGAGTATATGGTGTTGATAATATTAATAGTACACTTCCAACATTTGAAAGTACTCCATCAATTCATAATAATAGAGATAGAATAATTAGAAATGAAATGATTGGTTTAGGACTTAATGAAGTTATAACTTATTCATTAATTAAAGTAGAAGATGTATTTAAATTTACTAATGATGAATTTGGACTTATTAAAGTATTAGATCCACTTAGTGAAGATAGAGTAGTTTTAAGACATAGTTTAATTACATCACTATTAGATGTTTATAATTATAATAAAGCAAGAAATATAAAAGATTTATCTATATTTGAAATTGGTAGAGGTTTTAGTTCTATTAATGGAGAATATGTTGAAGAAAATAAACTTGCATGTTTACTTACAGGTAATTATATGGAAGGACTTGATAAAGAGTATTATGATTTTTATACAGTAAAAGGTATAGTAGAAGATTTACTTGATTATTTAGGTTATAAAAATAGATATTCTTTTGTTCAAGGAGAACTTCCAGAAGAAATGCATCCAACTAAAAGTGTATATATAAATGTATCTGGTAAAATTGTGGGATTAATGGGTGAAGTACATCCTAAAATCTGCAAAGATGAAGTTTATGTAATTGAAATTAATTTAGATACTTTATTTGAAAATAAAACAGGTAGAATGAAATATAAAGAATTTTCTAAATTCCCAGGTATTTCAAAAGATGTAGCATTTATTCTTCCAAATGATGTTACAAATGAATCTGTAATTTCATCTATTAAACAAGCAGGAGGTAAACTTTTAAGTAAAGTAGAAGTATTTGATTACTATAAAGGAGATAAAATAGATAAAGATAAAAAATCAATTGCTTATAATTTATACTTTGAAAGTAATGATAAAACACTTAGTGATGATGATGTAGCACCATTATTTGATAAAGTAATAGAAAACGTTATTAAAAAACATAATGCAATATTAAGAGACAAATAAGTCTCCTTTTTTAATATTTAAAATTATATAAATTTTCTTGTAAAAGGTCAAAAAAAATGATATTATTTATTATAGTAGGTGAATAATATGAAAATAAA
>CANRJN010000126.1 GCA_947630945.1 uncultured Bacilli bacterium
GGTAACAAAAAACACCGTATTTCTACGATGTTTTCTGTCACATATATTCTATTTAAGATACTGACAAACTGGGATTGTCTAAAATAGTAAAGCCGTACCGCTTACTATTTTTTCTTTTACTGCTGAAACAGTATCTTTGATTGAATGCGTCATTAACTTGTTTCATTAAATCATATATATCCATTTGTACCACCATTTATAAAACTTTCTTTATTTTATCAACTTGTTCTTCTACTTCTTCCGGATAGTTTTTAACCATATCATCACTTCCTTAATTTTTCATCTTTGCGAGTTCTTATATAAATCTCTTTTCTACCTTTTTCTATAAAATCAGGTCTATTATTTTTAATACCATATACAATAGTTTCTATTGGATAATATTGTTCTACAACATCTTGATATTCTTTTGCTTTTGAAATATCAATATTTCCGTATAATCTTAATATATCTTCTCCAAAAGACACGCCAATTTCTTCTTCACTATCTTCTAGCAAATATATGAAATCACAGTATTCATCTATAATTCCAGAATCTCCAAAATCTATTACACCACATAATCTATTTTCATCATCAAGTAATAAATGATTACAACTAAAATCATTATGGCATAAGCATTTTTTACCATCAAATATAGTTGTACTATGTAATCTTTGCATAAATTCTTCTACATATTGTTTTTCAATATCAGTAAGACTATCATATATTGTTTCTTTAAGTAATTGATATTCTTCTAAAACATTTTGTTTATTGTCTATCGTATATGAATTTATTTCACTATAATCTAAATCGTGCATTTGTCTTAAAAACATAGCAATATCTTGCTTTAATAATTCTTGCTTTTCTTTTGATAAGGCAAAATATATTTCTGGTGTTAAAAAAGTTCCTTTAATTTCTTTATATCCTAAAATAGATAATTCTTCACTTATATATGAATATTCTATATTTGGTATTTTAATATTTGTATTTAATTTTTTGTTTAGAAAATCATATATTGCTTTTTCTTTTTCATACCCTTTTTTCTTATTAGCACTAAATTTGATTTTGAAAACATATTCATTATTTACAATGTATGCTTTGCTGTCATAACCCTCACCAATCAACTTTATACTATCAACAACTATATTGCATTTTTCTTCTATTATCTTTTTTATATCCATTAGTTTTTCTCCTTAAAATCATACACATAAATAATTTCATCATCTACTTTATTTATTCCTCCTGCTTTTTCATAACATTTACAAGCAGAAATATTGCTTCTATTCGTTATTAAATACATTTTATAACAATCAATAGTTTTAGCATAATCACGAGCAAATGATATTAAACCCGTTCCATAACCTTTGCCTTGATAATCAGGCATAACATCAATAGCGTCAAGATAGAATACTTTTCTTCCATCTGGTTTCAAAAGAATATATCCAAAAGCAAAACCTACTATCTTATTATTTATCTTTGCAATAAATCCAAAATCATTTTTATTATCTATAAATTTTTTTAAAACATCTACATTATATTTTGTATTTTCATCATCAACAAAATCTAACATAAGTCCCAAATCTTGTTCTTCTAATAATTTATATTCCATCTATCTCAACTCCATCTACAATTTTATTTTCTAATTTTATTAGTATCTACACAATCATTAATTAAACTAATTGCTTCTTGTGCAAATTCCTTTAATCTTGTATTATCATAACTATTATTTGTATCACTTAAATAATCTTCCATAGCATTTTTAATAACATCATTATAATTTGAGTTCATATTTTCTAATGCCCATTTACCACCATCATATTTTGATAAAGTTAAATCATCCCTGATTAGTGCATAAAATCTACATAAATTTAAAATACAATATACAGGATTATTAACAATTTCTTCTACACAATCCAATGTATCAGAATAATTAGAATCTATAATATATTCCTTTGGTACTTTTGAAAACACTTCTTTTGATGGCTTACCAAAATCCATCTTATCATTTGGAACATTTATAACATTGAAATGACTTGCTAGATCAGGGTCAACTTTATAATCATCATTGATGACTATTGTTTTATCTTCCTTATATCTTTCTATCCAATCTCTGCTACCGTGAAGTTCGTAAGGTATTGGATGTTTTATATTTCTACAATTATCTTCTAGTACAACACTAAATTCAAAACCTTTTTTAGGAAATAATTGCTCATTTTCTAACATTTTATCCCAAATAAGTTGTTTTATTTCATTATCTATTTTTTCTTTTACAACTATAATAAAGTCTAAATCTGATTTATTAGGATTAAAACTTCCTAATCTTAATGAGCCGTGAAAATAAACTCCAACATAATTATCCTGCAATATTTCTTTAACCCACTCATTAACTTGTTTCATTAAATCATATATATCCATTTGTACCACCATTTATAAAACTTTCTTTATTTTATCAACTTGTTCTTCTACTTCTTCCGGATAGTTTTTAACCATATCATCAAAATCAGCAATTTCACGTGCCTTTATTAACATTGATACTCTTTTGATTAAATCTTCATCTGTATATTTATAATAACTTAATACCTTATTTATAAAACCTGTTCCTAAATAATAAAGTGCAGCAATATCATAAGCAGGATCACCCATACCAGAGCCTTCAAAATCCACTATTCCAACTAATTCGTTATTATCGTTAAGAATATAATTCTCATACCATAAATCTCCGTGTATAAAATGATAATCATTAAATGTTAATAAATAGTTTTTATATTCATTAAACCAAGATAATATTTTTTCATAATTAGATTCACTTAAATATTCTTTTAATTCAATAACACTTTGTTCAGTTATTTCTAATTCATTTTTTATATATTCATCTTTATCAAAATCAACTCTTATTTCATATAATTCATCCATAAATTCAGCGAGTTTTTTAGCAATATTATCTAAATTAACTATTTCAATATGTTCTTTTCTAAAAGTATGTCCTTTAATCATTTTATAAATTAATGCGCCATTTGGATATTCTTCGCAAGGCTCAATCAATTCAATAATTCTTGGTATTTCCAACGATTTAACATTACTTATTTGATTAATTACGTTCACATATTTTTGATAGTTTTTATATGAATTTTGATTTACTCCATCAAGTAAAATATAATCATCATTTATAATATATGCCTTACTATTAAAGCCTTCATTTATGTATTTTCTACTTATAATATCCATCTTTGCACCTCATTCTTAATAACTAAATAGAGTCATAATAATAAACATTTTCTGGCAATTCTTGATTAGGCAATTTGAATGTTCTAATTTTAACAAACTTACCACCAATAATTGTCTAAAATAGTAAGGCCGTACCGCTTACTATTTTTTCTTTTACTGCTGAAACAGTATCTTTGATTGAATGCG
>CANRJN010000127.1 GCA_947630945.1 uncultured Bacilli bacterium
TATAGATTTGGATATTAATTTATCCAATTTTTTTTGATTTTTTGAAAATTATTTCAATTATATGTTAAAATAAAATGCAAATTTATGAAAGGAAACGAGAGACAAAAAGAAAGAAGAAGTGACGACTTCCTCTTCCGATATTACTTTGCCTCTCAAAAAGGCAATTATATGATATTACTTTATTCCCAAAAATGCAATACTAATTTTGAAAAAAGTTTAAATTTTTACTATTCTGTTGACATTTACTCTTCTTGTGAATGTCCTTTTTGCGGTAGTAATGATTTAATTAAATGGGGTAAATATAGTAGAGGTGTTTATTTTATATCTAATGGTCAGATTGTATTTAAATCTATTGATATCCAAAGACTTAAATGTAAAAATTGTGGAAAAACTCATGCTTTATTGCCTTCTATTATTGTCCCTTACAAACAACCTGTTTTAGATGTTATTTTATCTGCTATTGATGATCTACCTATCGCTAATATTCCTGACTTTTCTTTTGATACTGTTAATAAATGGAAACATGATTTCCATAAATTATTTTTACCTTATTTAAAAACTTTACTTCCTTTTGCCCATAATATTATTAATTATATTTTATCTCGTGTTTTTAATGTTTATTATGATTTCTTTATTCATTTTAGGCAATTAATTTTGATGACTCACTCCGGTATTAAAAATTTTATTCATTTTTGATTACCCTCACCAACATAACTTTATATATTTTTTATCTATTATTTAGAGTATTTTATATATACGAGGAGGTGATTTTTTGATTAATAATGATTTTAATGACTTAGCTTTATTTAAATTTCACATTATCGCACCTGTAATTAATAATACTCATGGCTTTTCTTCTAATGAAGAATATTTTAAGCATGCCTCTAATAAATCTTATTCTTTTAATAATAAGGAACTTAAATTTTCAAAAAGTTGTATTAAATCTTGGTATTTATCTTATAAAAAAAATGGTTTTCAATCTTTACAAAAAAAGACTAGAAAAGATTTTAGAATGCCTAGAAAGCTTAATAACGATACTATTCGAAGAATTATTTCTTTACGTGAAGAATTTCCTAGTATTACTGGTTGTTCTATTTATAAAAAATTAATAGATGAAAAATATATTAATAAACTTGATGTTTCCTTAGATACTGTTTTAAGGTTTATTAAACTTAATAATTTAAAAGCTTCTCAAGTTTCTAATATAGATAGACGTATGTTTGAAATGGAAAATGTAAATGACTGTTGGCAATCTGATACATCATTTGGTCCATATGTAACTATAGAAAATAAAAAATATAGAACTAAACTTATTATGTTTATTGATGATAAATCCAGACTTATTATGGGATTTGATTTCTTTTTAAATGATAATGCGATAAACATGCAAAGTGTTTTTAAAAAAGCTATTAAAACTTATGGAAAACCTAAAAGATTATTTGTTGATAACGGTGGGCCTTACGATAATAAGCAACTATCTTTAATATGCGCGACTTTAGGTATTGAGTTAATTCATGCAAAACCTTATTCTCCTGAATCAAAAGCTAAAATTGAAAGAAGTTTTAGAACAATTAAAGATGGATGGATGAGATGTACTGATTGGAATGCATTTACTTCTTTAGAACAAATTAAAACAAGCTTACAAACTTTTCTATATAATAATTATACTAATAAAGTTCATTCATCAACAAAAGAAACGCCAAACGCAAGATGGCATAACGAATATAATAAAGTTGTATTCTTAGATGAAAAATTTGTTGATGAATCATTTCTACATAGAATAGAAAGAAAAGTTAGAAACGATAGAACTATTAAACTAGATAATTTTTTCTATGAAGTACCATTTAAATATGTTCATCAAACTATTTGTTTAAGGTATGATCCATTAAACTTGGATACTCTTTATATTTATGAAGATAATAAGTGTGTTTGTGAAATACATAAAGTTGACAAAGTATCTAATAGTAAGATTAAAAGAAAAAGTAATATAGATTATTCTAAAGTTATTAATGATGAAAGAGATGTGATTGAAGATGTATAGTTCTTATTATGGAATGAGTTGTAATCCATTTTTAAAGGATGAAAGTATTAAATATATTTATTCTAGTTATGACTATAATGAGTGTATTTATAGATTTAACTATGTAAAAGAAGTAAAAGGAATAGGATTATTTGTTGGTGAGAGTGGGTATGGAAAAACATACATTATTAGAAGCTATATTAATTCTTTAAACAAAGATTTATATAAAGTAATATATATATCAGCAAGTAGAGATATGACAGTATTTGACTTTTATAAAGAGATATCAGATAAATTAGATTTAAGTGTTGGAGGATGTTATAAAATAGATTTATATAATAATATACAAAAAGAAATAAAAAGATTAGTTACAAAAGATAAAGTACAGCCTGTAATAATAATAGATGATGCTCATTTACTTTCAAGAGAAGTATTATTAAATATGAAGGTATTATATGAATATGAAATGGATTCAAAAGATTATATAACATTAATATTAGTAGGACAAACAGAATTAAAAGATGAATTAAAAAAATTAATTCATATATCCTTAAAACAAAGGATAATAGTAAATTATACGTTTAAAGGATTATCAAGAGAAGAAGTAAAAGAATATATAAAGACAAGATTAAAATTAGCTAATGTAAATAATGAGATATTTAGTAGTGAAGCAATAAATGCGTTATATTCAAGTAGTAAATCTTCTCCAAGGAGATTAAATACATTAGTAATAAATAGTTTGATGTTAGGAAGTCAGAATGAAACAAAAATGATAGACGAAGAAATAGTAATGAATGCATTAAAGGAGATGGAGATATAATGAGTCATAAATTTTATTATGAAAAAGTGATAGAAGAAATAGTAGAAATGATAAAAGATAATTTAATATTAAGATATAGTTATGATAAAGATACCTTGCCAAGTATAAGGGAATATTGTAAAGATAAAGAACATAAAAGATATAAAGAAATACCATATGAATTACTATTCGACTTTACTAAGGAAGGATTAAAAGAATTAATGAACTGTAATTATCTAGTTGATTTTAGAGATTTAGAAAAAAATACATAAAATAAGGCAAAAAGAGCCTTATTTCTATTTAATTAAAAAGTTAAAATAATTTACAAATAATTAAGTCAAATTATTTTACAAAAAGTTGGTTATATTATTTTACAAATCTATACCTAATTTTTTTTATGTCTTGACACGTAGGGGGGGGGGGCGTGGTAGAATAGAAGTGTAAGGATAGGGATGTATATGAAAAAGGGATTTACATTAATAGAACTACTTGCAGTAATAGTAATACTAGCATTTATATCTTTAATTGCTATTCCACAAGT
>CANRJN010000128.1 GCA_947630945.1 uncultured Bacilli bacterium
ACATCAAAATCATCTTCGCCACTGTAAGATGCTAAATAACATTTTTCTTCATTTTTATTTTGACATTCATATTTACCTATTTCTTCTTTTTTATCATTTAAAAAGATTAAAATACCATCTTCATAACGATAATTTTCTTTTTCGAGAATAACTTCTGGTTCATGTTTTTCTTCTATTTTTTTATTATCTTTTTTAAATACTAAAAAATATAAAAGTAAACCGATTATTAATACTAATAAAATACCCCCAATTACACTACAAATAATAATCTTTTGCTTTTTACTTAATTTACTCCATTTATTAGGTTTCTTTTCCTTTTTCTTATTTTTTTTATTTTCCTTTACTTCTTCTACTGGAGCTGTATCATACATTACTTCTTCTTCATCAGTTATTTCGATAATTTCATTTGTTGGTTCTAATGTTTCTTCAAAATCATCCATTAGTTACTCCTCCTTATTATGTCTAAATTATAGCACTAAAAATAATTATTGTAAATTTAAAAAGTTAATGAACTTTTTATTCATTAACTTCGGTACAAGTATATGCTTCTCTTTCTAATGCCATTTTATAATTATTTAATGTAATATTTATTTCATTTCCATTTTCATCTTTGGTATAATCTGTTTTAGTATTTTCATTAAAATATTCTATTGAATATTCATTATCATTAAATTTCACATTTCTTTCTTCATACTCTTTAGCTTCATTATACGCATTTTCATCTTCATAAACAATTTTAATAGAATTTATTGAATTTAATACTCGTTCATTATCCACTTTTGCATAATTTACATATACTTCTTTATAATTAGCATCTTCAATTATATTTTCTTTTTCACATTTATAATTATATGTTGCATCTACATTAGGAATTGTTTGAGTTGAAGGATTATTTTTGGAATTAGGTTTTTTATTAATTTTAACAGTAAGTATACTTACAACAATTAACACTATAATTAAAATTACAACTATTCCTATTATCAACCATTTATTTATTTTTTTATTTTTCTTTTCTTTATTTTGTTTATTCATTTTTAACCTTCCTTTTCAAAATAATATATAATTTTAGAATTACTACCTAGTACTTGTTCTAAAGTAATGTTACCATTTTCGGCAAAAGTTACAGTACCTTGTATATCTAAAAAATCACCCTTAGCAACTATATATGTATTATCTACTCTAGAATATTGGTTCATAGAACAAGTACTAGTGTCTTCATAAAAAGCACATATACTTACAAAATCTTTCATAAAATCAATTACTATATTTTCATATGTTGTAATTATTGACATTGTACTATTCTCATATTTTTCGATTTTATTCATATTCCATTTTGTACCTACTAAATCAAAACTTTCATAATTTTTTTCCAAAGTTTCTTTTTTTGTATAAATTAAAATGCCAATTATTATTAATATTATTAATAATAACCCAATTAAACATAATTCTTTCAAATATCTTTTCATAATCATTTACCTTTATGAGCAAGAACCAGAACCATTTGCATATCCTCGATACTGACAAGCAGAATTACAATCATATGCACAATAACTTTCTGTATGAGTTTTATATGTGGTATCTTCGTGACAATAGCAATAACAAGATTTATAAGGACTACATGGATTTGTTTTTCCACCACCGGTACCGCCACCACCACCAGAAGAACCTCCTGAAACGTTATACGGGCTACTTTTTCCTTTATTTCCAGCGTTGTCCGTAGAACTCGATGTATATCCATTCCCTGGGCTTAATGTTTCTTTACATGGTGAATAACCACAACTACTACACCAACTAACGCCAGATAAAGAATCTGTACATGTTGTCGTAACAGTAGTTCCACTCGTTGATACGCTCACTGATGGAGCTGTTTTGTCTATATATGTATCTACTGTACAATTTGTAGAATGTCCTGCATTATCATAAATAGTTATAGTCCCTGTTCTACCTTCAGATGAGAATGTTTGAGTATAGTAATTTTGCCTACAACCACTTTCAGCATCATTACAATATTGAGTTATTGTCCTTGAACCATTAGTCCAATAATAACTACTTCCTTCACCAGAGGTTGAACCACATGTTGGACCATTCGAATCTATATATGGGTATACCGTACAATAGTTGTAATTTCCTGCATTATCATATATTGTTATTGAACCCGAATAACCAGAAGAAAATGTTTTAGTATATGAGCTTTGGCTACAACCACTTTCAGAATCACTACAATATTGAGTTATTGTTCTTGATGTTGCTCCATCATATGAATATCCATTTCCATATGTTGAACTACAACTTGGAGGAGTACTATCTACAAAAGGAGATACTGAACAATCGTTATAATTACCGACATTATCATATATTCTTATATAATCATACATACCGGAATAGAATGTTTTAGTATATGAATTTTGTCTACAACCACTTCCATAGTCTGTACAATATTGGGTAATTGTACGACGACTAGCCCAATTGCCATAACTGCCATTTCCATCAGTTCTACCACAACTTGGAGGAGTACTATCTATATTTATTGACCAAGTTTTAGAACAATAGGTCGAATTTCCTGCTTTATCTTTTATAGTTGCACTTAAAGTTGGATTTGAATAATATGCGTATGTTGATGTTCCAGAATAACTTGGATCACATCCACTTCCACCGGTATCATTACAGCTTATACTTACATAAGCAGAAGCTACCCAACCACTAATATTATTCGAATAGCTACATGTTGGAGCGTGTTTATCTAATCTTGATGTAGCACATGATACTCCTTTTGTTAACTCACCTGTTGTATCATTTTTAGCATTAAAACATACAGTTTTAGAATCTTCAGTACTATGATATACACTATTACCATTTTTATTTGGAGTACAACTTGATGATGTTGTATCACAATATTGAATATGATAATTTCCCGTTCCAGCTGTTACATTTGCCGTTATGTATCTATTGGCATTGTACCAACCATTTCCTAAATTTGGTGCTGTAACTGTTGGAGGATTATCTGTTTTAGCATTGGTATATTTTGTTTCTAATGATTCCCAACCATTTTTATCAAAGGCTTTTATTCCAATTTTATATGTTGTATTAGGATTTAAATTTTTAAATATATGACTAAAACTTAAGCTTGATGAATTTTCACAAGTAAAACCGCCATCATTAATATTGTAACAATATTTGGCCATGTCAACTGAACCTTTAACACCTTGAACTTTTACTTCTATTTGAAACCATCCATTTGTGGTACCAGTTATTGTTACACTTGGTCCCGCATATTGGGTATGAAATTTTTCTTGATATTCTTCTGATTCTATTCCTCGGTTATTTAACACTTTAGCTTTTATATCATATTCTGT
>CANRJN010000129.1 GCA_947630945.1 uncultured Bacilli bacterium
TTTTTTTGCTTGGATTTAAGAAAAGAATTAATACCAAGTTCATTATAAATAAATTTTATAAATCCATAACCAATATTAGAAGTAAAATCAGAATCATCAAGTTCTTCGTCTAAGTCAATAGTTTCAGTAATTTTATTTTCTTGTAATCTTTTTAAATTCAAGTTTTTTGCTTTTTCTGTAAAAAAAGAAATAGGATCCTCATATTCATTAAGAAGATTTTCAAGAAAACCGATTTTTTCTAAAGTAATTTGTTTAGAATTTTTAGTAGTACTATCATAGAAACCATTAACAATAGAAAGATAAGTTTTACCATTTTTATATTTACTTTGTTTTAAAAATATTGCCATAAAATCACTACCTTAAGTATATTCTACCACAATACACACGATTACACAAGATAAAAATAATAAAAACTTGACAAAGAAAAAGCCAGCATTTAACTGACGTTGAATAAGATTTGGATTTAAGTCAACTGCAAAACTCGGGAGGATATACATTTGTAGTATCAGATGGATATAGATCTTATAGTGAACAAGAAGAAATGTATAATAGTTATGTTAAAAGTTATGGACAAAGTGAAGCAGATGAAATAGTGGCTCGTCCAGGACATTCAGAATATCAAACAGGTTTATCTTTTGATTTAATGCCTTACAATAAAGTATTTGAAGATTCTAAATTAAGTGAGGAATATTTATGGTTAAAAGATAATGCATATAAATATGGATTTATATTTAGATATGAAGAAGGAAAAGAAAATTTAACAGGATTTAGAGCATCAACATGGAGACTTAGATATGTAGGTGAGAGTGCATCAACACTTATATATAACGAAAATATAACATTTGAAGAATATTATGCTTATTTTGTTAAATAATATATAAAGGAGTATGTTTTTAGTCAAAAATTAAGAAAAATAATAATTTTACTTGACTTAATGCATAATATTATGGTAGTATTAATATGCTTGATTGTTATCAAGTGCCTACCTTTATGGGGAATTAGCTCAGTTGGCTAGAGCATCTGCCCTGCACGCAGGGGGTCGTGGGTTCAAGTCCCACATTCTCCACCAATTAGAAACTAAACTCGAAATAATTAAATTTCGAGTTTTATAAATAATAAATAAACGATGAAAAAGAAATAGTAATAAGCCCTCTTATTTTAGTGAGTTGCTGGAAAGTGCAAAGCAATAATAATGACTTATGAATGAGGCTTTTGAGTTTAACTGCATATCTGCATTAAAGATACAAAGTGCATAGAAATTCTATGAAATAAGGTGGTACCGCGTAAAAACGTCCTTATATTATAGAATTTTTTTCTTTTTAAGGAGGAATAATGAAAGATTATATTGCTAGTAAAATTAAAGAATTAATGGAAATTAATAATGATATTAAAGTAGAAATACCACCAAAAGATGATATGGGAGATTATAGTGTACAATGTGCATCTTTAAGAAATGAAAAACATAATAATCCATTAGAAATAGCAAATTATATTAAGGATAATTTTAAAGATGATAAAAATTATTTTAAAGAAATTAAAACAATTGGTCCTTATGTAAATTTTTATTTAGATTATAATGTATTTGCTAAAAATACTATTCTTGAAATAGAAAATAAAGAAAAATATGGTTCTTTAAATCAAGGAAATAATGAAGAATTATTAATTGAACATACATCAATAAATCCAAATGCAGAGCCACATATTGGAAGATGTAGAAATAGTTTAATTGGTGATTTTGTAAGTAATTTATATAATTTTACAGGATATAAAGTGCAAAGACATTATTTTATAAATGATTTAGGTAAAAAAATAGCCTTATTAGTTATAGGTATTGAAAAATATGGACTTAAAAATGATGATTTTTCATCAATATTAGATGTATATGTTAAAATAAGTGATGCTGCTAGTAAAGATGAGAATATTGAAAAGCAAGCATTTGACTATTTAGAATTAGTTGAAAGTGGAAACAAAGAAATGATTGATAAATTTAAAAATATTACTGATAAATGTGTAGAAGGTCAAATGAAAATATTTGATGAATTAGATATACATTTTGATGTATTTACTCATGAATCTGATTATGTTTATAACAAATATTTAAAAAATATATTAGATAAATTAGATGAAAAAGGTAAATTAAAAGAGGATGAGTTAGGAAGATATTATGTAGATTTAAGTGATTATGATATTCCTACAAAAGAACCTGTTTTAGTACTTACTCGTTCTAATAAGACATCATTATATCCAATTAAAGATATAGCATATACTATGCATAAAATGGATTTAAATAGTAAAAATAATTTTATAGTTTTAGGTGAAGATCAAGAAGTATATATGAAACAAATAACTGCTGTATTAGATATATTAGGTTATAAGGCACCAGAACTTATTAGTTACTCTTATGTTTTACTTGATGGAGATAAAATGAGTACATCTGCTGGAACAGTTGTATTAGTTACTGATTTTATAGACTCAGTTAAAAAGACATTACTTAAAGAATTTGAGAATAGAAATACTAAAATATCAGATGAGAAATTAAGAATATTATGTAATGCTTGTATTAAATTTACAATGTTAAATGTTTCAAAACAAAAAATCGTTAATTTCAATTTAGATAACGCGACAAGTTTTAATGGTGAATCTGGAATATATATTTTATATAGTTTAGCAAGAATTAATTCTATTTTAAAAAATAATGATATGAAATTAGAAGATGAAATAAAATTCAATTTTGATATAGAAAATAAAATAGTTAAAGAATTATCTTATTTTCCAGAAATTATTAACGAGTTATTAACATCTCATGAGTCTTCACATTTAACAAAATATATATTTAATTTAACACAAGATTTTTCAAGATTTTATGAAGAAATTAATATTACAAATGAAAAAGATTCAATCTTAAAATCATCAAGAATAAGATTATTAAAATGTACTTCTAAAATTATTAAAGAAGCACTTAGTATTCTTGGCATAGAAAGTGTTGATTATTTATAATAGAAAAGAGTGTATAATTTAAATTCATGCATACAATATAATTGACAAGTATTAAATCTTATGTTAATATTTAGTCATGGAAGCACAGCGCGGCTTCGGGGTACGTTGTATAGCGTATGGGAAATGGATGATTTATTCATCTTTTTCTTTTGGAAAAATTTTTATCTTGTAAACAAATTATCAAGTTTGTGTATATTTATTTACAAATTAAATTTATTATTATAATATTTAAAATAGAGGTGAAAATATGAATCCACAAAATAAAACTAAAAAAGAAATAGTAAAAATGTTACT
>CANRJN010000130.1 GCA_947630945.1 uncultured Bacilli bacterium
TTATAGAGTATTTAAAAAATCTAACAGATTATTCTTATCTTCTTCAGAATATTTATCTTCAACATTTAAATGTTTACTATGTTCAATAATTTGTTTTTCTTTAATTAAAGGATTAGTTTTGGCATAAATTTCAGTGGTTACCACTGAAACGTGACCAAGTATATCTCTTATGTATATCAAATTAACACCTGATTCTAATAGGTGCATCGCTCTCGAATGTCTTATTGAATGATTGGAATATCTATCTTTAAATTTATTTGGATATTTAGTTCTTGCTTCATCAATATATTTTTTTAAAATATATTCAATGCCTTTTGTAGTAATTTTATAATTATTTTTATTTTTGAAAAAATAATCATTTTCATTATCTATATGAAACGCTTTGATATATTTTATTAAAATTTCTTTTAACTCTTCAGTAATAGGTATATTTCTTTCTTTATTACCTTTACCTTTTAATACAACATAGGAGTAATCTTTAAAATTTAATTGTTTTAATGTTAAATCGGATATTTCTTGAGCTCTAGCTGCTGTTTCATACATAAACAGTAGTAATACATAATCTCTAAAGCCTTTTTTTGTTTCTGAATGTGGCATATTTATCAAAATTTCTATTTCATCTACTGAAAAATATGATAAACTAGTTTTTGGAGTTTTCTTGATTGGAATAGATAAGATATTGGAACAATTTTCAAAACAAGATAACTCTCTATTTTTTAAAAATTTACAGAACGATCTAATTACTGCTAGTCTGTGATTTCTAGTAGAAATACTATTATTATTTTTTGTTTCAAGATAAATTAAAAATTCCTCAACTATTTCAGTGGTGAAATAATTTAATGAAATATTATTTATATTAACTTCATTTTTAGATTGTATAAATTTTAATAAAAAGACAAATGTATCTCTATATGAACTAATAGTGTTTTTAGATACTCCCATAACTAATGGTAAATAATCAGAAAAATATTTAGTAATATAATAATTTAAATTTTTATTCTTCATAAAATTTATCCTTCTTTCCATATAGATTTTTAGTATAATTTTTACTTTTGTTAATAATGTTTTCATTTTCACTTTTAACCAATCTTAAATAATATTCCGTTTCTACAATACTTTTATGTCCTAAATAAACTGATAAAATTGGTAGAGAAGTATATAAATCAAAACCTTTTTCTTCCATTTGTTTAAGAGCATGAATACAGAAAGTGTGTCTCAAATCATGAAGTCTCTGATGTTTGCCCTCATATGTTAATGGTATTTTTGCATCATTTAATAATTGATGAAAGAATTTGGTTACCATTTGCTTATCCATTCTTTTATTTTTTTCATTTATAAAGATATAATCATTTTCGCTATTTCTGATATTTATATAATTAATTATTAAATCATTTAAATTTTTTGTTAGTGGAATAATTCTTGATTTTTCATTTTTCCCTTTTTCTATTAATAAAGTCATATTATAACTATCAAAGTTACTTAATTTTAAATTAAGAGCTTCCATTTTTCTTAATCCACAACAATAGTATAAATTAAATAATACATAAAATGTAGTGGAATTATTAAACTCATTTATATTATTTTTGTTTAGCAATAACTCATTCATTCTTTTTATTTCTTCTTTAGAAAAAATATACGGAATAAAATTACTTTTATAAGTAATATTGCATGGCTCAGGTTGAATAACATTGTCATATCCCATCAGTCTTAAATATTTACAAAATTTTGAAATGACACAAAAATATCTTCCCTTCGTGGATGCTTTGTTGGTCACTTTGCAAGAACATAACCATTTTTCAACAATTTCCTGATCTATTTTTTTATCAGTCATATTTAATGTTAATAAAAAATCATCAAAATATTTCAATTCATTACAAGTGTCTTTAACATAAGAGTATCCATTACTTCGTTTATAAATTATAAATTCTTCTAATTCCTTTTTAAATTGACTTTGAAAATTTGGCATATAATTATCCATTATGAAACCTCCAAAGTTAACTCTTTAAGATGTGTAGTATCTTTTGTAATATAAATATTGGTTGTACTCGTATTTTTATGTCCAAGAATAGAACTAATATCTTCTAATGGTACATTATTGTTTATCATATTTGTCGCCAAACTATGTCTTAAAGAGTGAGGACCATGTTTTTTATTTTCGAAGTTAATTTTGGCTTCATTCATAGCATTTGTTACCATGCAATGCATTGATGCAGAACTTGAAAATTTTGTATAGGGAGCTTTCATTGTAATAAATATGAATTCTTTATCTTCACTTTCGTGACGACCATTTTTTATATAATCTAATAAAGGTATTTTAACTTCATCTATCAATGGCAAAAATAACTGATTCTTAGTTTTTTCTTGAATTAATTTTATACACTTTTTCTCAAAATCTATATTTTCAAATTTTAAATTTCTAATATCTCCTGCCCTTAAACCATAATAAACTAGTAAACATAATATAGCATATTTGCATTTGCCATTTTTAGTAGAAGTATCAATTGAATTTAACATACTTGATATTTCTTCTTCTGTATAAGTTGTTAGTATTTTTTTGTTTTCATTTCTTCTTATAATTGGAAAAACTTGATGTCCAGTAAAACTTATTTTATTTTCGTAGTATAACTTATTTAATATGAATCTTAAAATACTTTTTATTGTTCTAATAGTTTCAGAAGCATAATCATTAATAATACTCTCAATATATTCTGAAACATTATTAATGGTTAAATATTTTATATTTTTAATATTGATATGATCTAAATAAATTAGAAAATTTAATATAGTTGTTATCTTTCTATTTTTTTCTCTTTTTCCAATCATAAGTTCATTTATATATGTTTTTAATTCACAAAATAAATTAATATATGATGGAGGAACTAAAAGCTCTTTGTTTTTATAATGTGATTTTAAATAAGTTCCTGTTTCATAATATTCCATTAATATTAACAAAGGTCTTCTTATAACAAATTGTACATTACAATTTGCTTCATTGATATTATAACCAAATCTACTTTTATAAAATTTATGTATCACCTCCAAATCTATAAATTCGATATTGTTTTCTAAACAATATTCCTTGAAATAGTTAGTAATCCATTTACTAACTTCCATAATGTCATAGCTTATACCATCATTTTTAAGTTTAGTAATAAATTTAGGTATAAACTCAATATAAGTTTGTGTATTCATTTTCATCATCCCTTTCTTTTTTGAATACGCAGTATATAAT
>CANRJN010000131.1 GCA_947630945.1 uncultured Bacilli bacterium
GTTATAATATTTAACTGTATCTGGGAGGAGGATTGATATTATGGACTTAACAAAGTTAAGAAATAATCAGATACAGTTAATTAAATTTATGGAGAAAGGAGGCTATTCTGAAAGATATATTTGTTCCGTAAAAAAAGAATTGAAAAGACTATTACAATATAGTGATAGTTATGAAAATTATGTTGATTACTATAATAATGTTATTATGAAATTATCTAAAGACAAAAAAGAATTACAAAGGAAAAAAAGTTTATTGACATTAATTATGAATTATGATTTATATAATAAATTTCCAAATAGAAATAATTTTAAATATAAATTGGAAGAAAAAAGTAATTATTCAAAATTAAAATATCCCTTTAAAAAAATAATAGATAATTATAAAAAAGAAGCAATAAGTCGAGGAAAAAGTCAAAAAACTATTGATACCGATATTTCCTGTTGTGCGAGCTTTTTTACGTATTTACAAGATAATGGTTTTAAAAATTTGAATAATATTGAAGAAATTAATATATTAAATTATTTTTTAGATAAAAATGATAATTTAATATATAGTTATTCATATATTAAAAGTATAAAATTAGTTTTAAAAGAATGTAATTATCAAATTAATTTATGTAATAAAATAATTGATTTATTACCATGTCAAAAAACTAATAGAAAAAATATAGATTATCTTACACAAGAAGAAATCGATAAAATAAAAAAAGTATTAAATGAGAAAGATAACGGCATTTGCTTAAGAGATAAGGCCATTGTTTCGTTGTTACTTTATACAGGATTAAGAAGTTGTGACATTGTTAATTTGAAATTATCTAATATAGATTGGAATAATGAAATAATATGTATAGTTCAATCAAAAACCAATGTGCCATTAGAATTGCCATTAACTACTTCAGTTGGCAATGCTTTATTTGAATATATTACCAAAGAAAGGCCTAAAGTTGATTTTAATAATGTTTTTGTAAGAATTGATGCTGACTATCCAATTACTAGAAGTACACCTGAATTTGCTGTAGAAAAAGTATTCAAAAAAGCTAACATTAGACAAAATGAAAAAAAAAGAAAAGGTACTCATATTTTTAGATATAATCTTGCAACATCACTTCTAAAAAATGAAATACCTCAGCCTATTATATCACAAGTTTTGGGTCATACTTCTTCAACTTCATTGAAATTTTATTTAAGTGCAGATTTTTATCATTTAAAACAATGTGCATTAAGTATACAACAATTTGAAAATATAAAGGAGGTAATATAATATGACTAAAAATACTTCTTTTATAAAAGATAATATCTATGATTTTATTAAATATAGAAAATCATCAAATTGTTGGAATGTATCTTATGAGTCATCTTTAAAAACATTTGAAAATTATTGCCAAAAAAATTTTCAATATTGTAATGAACTCACACAAGAAATGGTAGACACTTGGTGTATAAAAAGAAAAAATGAAATGAATAAATCATACAATTCAAGGATATCTGTGATTATTGCATTTCTAAAATATACTAATTCTAGACATATTACAAATTTAAATGTTCCATCTCATTTAAAACCGGAAAAAAACACTTATATCCCTCATGCATTTACTGAAAAGGAATTAAATAACTTTTTCTATGCATGTGACCATATTGAAAGTAATAATTCAATGTCAAGTTTAACTCTTAAACTAACAATCCCAATATTTTTTAGACTTTTATATAGTACTGGAATGAGAACAACTGAGGCAAGATTATTAAAAAAAGAAGATGTAGATTTAGAAAATGGAATAATTAGTATAAAAAAATCAAAAGGTAATAATCAACATTATATTGTTCTAGATGATTTAATGAAAGAATATTTAATTAAATATAATCAAGAAATTAATTTATTACTTCCTAATAGAACATATTTTTTCCCAACTAAAAAAAATAGTTTTTATTCTAATCGTTGGGTTTCAGACACTTTTAAAAAATATTGGAGCAAATATAATGATAGTTATGCTATCCCATATGATTTAAGACATCATTATGCAATAACTAATATTAATTCTTGGATAAATAAAGGAATTGAAGTTAATGATAAACTATATTACCTATCTAAGAGTATGGGTCATTCTAGTGTTGAATCTACTAAATATTATTATTCTTTAATTCCTAGAATGTCAGATATATTCGAAAATCAAATTAACGATTCTTTTGAATCTTTAGTTCCAGAGGTAAAAGATTATGAGTAAAGTTAATAATGAATCAATTACAATTACTAATTACATTAATAAATATTTGAATGGATATATTCAAAATGTAAAATCGACAAGTGAATGTACATTAAAATCTTATAAAGAATCGTTAAGATTATATTTAGAATATTTAGAAACTTTAGGAATAACATTTACAAATCTATCTTATGAATGTTTTAGTATTGAGAATATTGAAAACTGGTTAATCTATTTAAAAGATAAAAGAAATAATTCAAATCAAACTATTAATTTAAGACTAACGTCACTAAAAGTATTTTTAGAATTTCTTGGAAAACAAGATATATCTTTATTGCATATTTTCACAGAGGCTTCTACTATAATAAAAAGAAAAACACCCAAAATAAAAGTAAAAGGAATAAGTAAGAATGCTATTCAAATATTATTTAATTCTATTAGCCAAACTTCTAAAGATGGTAGAAAAGATTTAACGATGTTTATTTTAATGTACAATACAGGGGCTAGATTAAATGAAATATTATCATTAAAATTAAAAGATGTTGTATTAAATGTAAAAGAGCCTTATATTTCTATAATTGGTAAAGGAAATAAATTAAGATGTTTATATTTACTTCCTAAAACCGTAGAACATCTACAAAGATATATTTATGAAAATCATAATAATAGTAATCCTGAAGATTATTTATTTTATTCTAAAATAAAGGGTAAACAAAGTAAACTATCAGAACAATCTGTTGAAAAACAATTAAGAAAGTATGCTTTAATAGCAAATAAACAGTGTCTTGAAATACCTTTAAATTTGCATCCTCATCAACTTCGCCATTCTGCAGCTACACATTGGTTAGACGATGGAATGAATATTGTGCAAATATCATATTTACTAGGACATGAGCAATTACAAACAACAATGGTATATTTAGAAATAACTACTGCTCAAAAAGCAAAAGCTTTAGAAATAATTGATGATAATAACGAAAGTAAAAAATGGACTAGTGAAATCACAAAATTAACTGATTTATGTAA
>CANRJN010000132.1 GCA_947630945.1 uncultured Bacilli bacterium
AAACCATTAACAATCATATTTAGGCTATCGGTAGTACCACTTGTAAAAACAACTTCACTTTTTTCTTTCGCATTAATAAAATTTACGACTTTTTCTCGCGCGGCTTCATACTCTAAATCAACTTTAAAAGAAATATCATAATCACTCCGATGCGCATTAGCACTATATTCTTCATAATATTCTTTTATTTTATCAATAACTACTTTGGGTTTAAAACTAGTTGCCCCATTATCAAAATAAATTATATCATTATTTAACATCGGAAAATCTTCTCTATGCATTATCTTCACCCCCAGTTAAAATATCTATATGTTCTTTAAATATACCATTAAGAAATCCTTTTAAAATTATTTCTTTAGCCATATTTTCATTTATTCCCTTACTTTCTAAATAAAATAAATATTCTTTGGTAATGTTACCAATTGTTACTAAATGATTAGCCATTACTTCATTAGTATTTATTTCCATATTAGGTTCTACCGTAATTATTCCCCCATCATTTATCCCTTTGATATCTTCTAGAATATCATTATCTATTGTTTTATCATAGACATTTGCTAAAACATTTAAATTAATATTTTTATCTTTACTAATTACTCTTAATTTAATATTACTTTTATTATTATTGCCTTTTATTTTATTAATAATATTATAATTAGTTATATCTTTACTTGTGAATGCTTCATAATAATTAATAGTCGTATTATTACTTTGTTCAATTATAACTTCATTATTATTCTTTTTATTTAAACTATAAAGAAAAATATCTACATGACTATTATCATCTAAAACAATATGTAAATTTAAATTTTCTTTATTTTTAATATATAATGTATTATTCCCTTGACAATTTAAAGTAACATTATTACCTAAAATATCTAAGATACCTATTGTATCCACTAAAGAATAATTTTCCCTAGCTATTACTATTTTATTCATTATTTCCAAGCCCACTTATATTAAAAGCCTTAAAACCTTCATTTTCTACTCTTTCAGCCATAGTTTTATCCCCAGAAGCAATAATTTTTCCTTTACTAATAATATGAACTGTATTAGGCTTAATTAATTCTAATAATTTATTATGATGGGTAATAATAAGAATAATTGGTTTATACTTTTCATAGTATTCATTTATGGATTTAGCCACTATTTTTAAAGCATCAACATCTAAACCAGAATCTATTTCATCAAGTAAAATTACTTTAGGTTCAAGCATCCACATATGAAGTAGTTCATTTTTCTTTCGTTCGCCACCACTCATACCTACATTTATTTCCCGATGGATAAAAGAAAGAGGTAAATCTAAAGACTTACATATTTCTTCCATTTTTTGATTAAATTTAAAAATATTAACAGGTTCATTACTTACTTCAGATAATGATGTTCTTAACATTTCCGCATTCGTAACACCTTCAATCGCAATAGGACTTTGATTTAACATAAATACTTTTTCGCGAGCAATTTCCGTTGTATTTAATTTCGTTAAATCTTTACCATTATACATAATACTACCACTTACTATTTCATAATCTGGATCATGCATTAATACACGACATAATGTACTTTTACCAGTACCATTATGTCCCATCAATACTGTAATCTCTTCTTCATTTATTTTAAGTGATAAATTATCTAAAATTATTTTATCATCAACTTTAACAGTTAAATTTTTAATTTCTAACATATAAAAATCACCAATGTTATTGTACTAAATTTCTGACAAAAAGTCTATAAAGTAAAACAAATTTTACTTATCAAAAAAAAATAAAGTTTTAAATCACCATGCCTTTTTTCCTTCTTATTAAAAATAGACCAAAGTAGTTGACTTTTGGTCGCACTTGTTGGTCTATTTTTTCTTTTATTTATTTACTTTTTTAAAAACTGTCCGGTATTAAGTTGGGATGTGAAGACATGCGATTGCCAATGCTTCAATTTATCGAACTATATTCTTTCTAATCAATTTATTCTATTTCTAACTTCATAGGGTCTTCTTCTGTACCCGATCCACTTGATATTTTTACGTCAGATTTTAGATAAAGGACGGGGCGCGCACCACGGTCGTAATACACGTAACTGCTGTCGTACGCACTGCCCTCGATGGCCACAAGCCTCGCAGTTCTGCCACCGTTGGAATCACGGGAAATAGTCCATTCGTATAAGCCTAAATATAACCAGTTATTTTTTTTTACGTTGTCTTGACTATAATTACTTGACATTGTGTTCCAGTATTCTGGTAGTGTTCCGTACATATAATCACTTACATACATTAGTCCTACGTTGGCTGGGTATATTAAGTCTTTATCTTGGTTACATTCTCTTTTTGTTCTTGTATCTCCTTGATCATAACAGCTTTTACTTTCCACTGTTAATTTTCCTGTTCCCAATTCTGCTTCATATACTGCTTTAGCATCTCCAGAAGAACCATATCCACCTACTTGCCATATATGGTTTGATATCATTCCTTGATATGGTTCTTCTATTGAATTATAGTATGTTCCATTTAAATTCTTTGTATTTAAGTTACTTTCTTTCCACATATTACTATTGGTATTTGTATCATATGTTAAATTACTACTATCTGTGCTATTCCAATAATAACTTGCTAAGTTATTATAATTCTTTCCTTTATAATATGATTGGTAAGAACTATAACTATCTTTATAATTTCTGTAATATGCTCCATCCACTGCTGTTTCTGTATCTCCTAGATCTTCTTTTGTTGCTCCATCTGCTTTGATTATCTTCATTTCATATTGGCCACTACCATTTTTGAATAATCCTATTATTCTATATAGATATTTATAGCCATCTTGAGCAGGATCATTTGAACAATCGCCACCGAAACATACATAGTTATTTACTTTGTCGCTTGCTCCGGAATATCTATATGATTGGTCATTTGCATCATTTTCATCTGATCCATTATGGAATATTAGTGTTGGTTCTAAACTATAATTTTTTGTTAAACATTCTGCTGTTTGGCCTTGGCATTTATCTCCTAATGTTGCTTTACTTGTTGTTGCTGTTATTTCATAATCTGCTGATTTATTGTTACTTGAATCTACCGCTCTTACTTTGATTGTATATTCTGTATTGTCTTGTAATTTATCAAATGTATGGGTTGTTTTATTATCTTGATCTAT
>CANRJN010000133.1 GCA_947630945.1 uncultured Bacilli bacterium
TAATTGGTTTTAATTTTATATAGTAATTATTATGATATAAAATAGATTGTCCATTTCTTAAAATATAATTAGATTCTGCTAAAGAAGTGACCTTAATATATTCTTCATTATTGTAAGACACAACAGGATATTCAATAGTATATCGCAAAAAATTATGAATTTTGCGATTAGTTACTTTACCATCAAAGGCAACATTTTCTTTTTCTTCATCACCCACAGCTTCGATTGGATATTTACTAAAATAAACGATGTCTCTTTCCTTTTCATCTTTTTGAATATTTTTAAATATTTCTTTTAAAGGTTTTTTAAACTTAAGAACGGGAGCCAAAAGACAATGATTAGAATATAATGTTGGATAATAATAAATTCCTTCCCGAATTCCCTTGTGTTTTAGAAAACTTTTCTTGTTAGTAATTATTCCTACACTATCTTTACTATATTGGGTTTTGGTAAGTAAGCCAGCTTTATAATTAGTAAACATTAAAGAAAAATCCGAAGTTGAAACATCTTCAAACTCAATTATTGTATCATTAACATCAAGTAAATCAATATCTATTTTACCATAGTATTTTGATGCTGAAATTTCTTTTTTGGGAGTCACAACTTCTTTTTTAAAAATACTCATATAAACCTCTTTTTTATTTATCTTTATAATTTACTATTTCAAAGATTCTTCTTTTTATTTTATCTAAAATAATTATAATACATTTAACAATAGTTTTAAAGTATCTTTTATTATTAATGTCAAATATATATTAATTATCCATAAACTCTTTTTAAATATATTTTTTCTTCATTAACCATTAAAACAACAATATCTTCATCATAAGCATTTTTTAATTTTCGGCCATATTCACTTTCTATGCAATCAAAACTTAAAACAGAATTATTTTCTTGTAATATTTTTTCCGACATAAATAGATAATCACCAACTTCTGGTTTTTTTTCAATATTATAAAATTCTATATTAAATTGATACATATTATTATCTGTATCTTTTAGAGTATAAACATAGCTATCTTTTTTAATAATCATTAACTTTTTCACTCTTTATTTTCCTTTCTTATCTTATTTTTTCATTTTGATTAACATTTTCATTAAGTAAAGGATTAAAATCACCACGCCCAATTTTGAAGGAAGAAAAATTTTTCTTATTAAAAACTCTATAACAAAACATAAAATCGACTCCAACCTCTTCTAAGGAAGATAAATCTACTTCTTCTAAAGTGGTACATATTCTTAAAAATCTATCCCCTACTTTTTCGGTCAATGGTAAATATAATCTTTTTAAAAAAAGTGTTCTAAATAAGAAGTTTTTACCTATTCTTCGTAATTTTAGCAATACTACTTCTAATAAAGCAGAAGTGTTATATAAAAAATCATCACCAACTTCCTCAAGTTCGGGAAGATCTAATTCTCTTATAATTTCATTACAATATAAACAAAAATTTCCTATTTTTCGGGCTCGTGGCATAGCTAACTTATAAATTTTTTTATTAGAATATAAAAAGTTATCGCCTATTTCCTCTGCGGATGATAAGTCAAAATTTACTAAAGATAAATTATAGTTTAAAAAATCATCGCCTATTTTTTTGGCCAATGGTAAATATAATATTTTTAAATTTTTATCATAAACCAAAAAATCATCACCAATATATTTTACATTTGGATTATCTAGTTCTATTAATTGGTTATCTTTATCTAAAACTATTTTTACTTCCCTATTATCTTGAAAAGTAAATTTAATTTTCTTTTCTTCCCCTCTTCTTTTAATTTCTATTTTTTGAATATTTACTAAAGTACTGGGAAAAGAATCTTTTATATCTGGGTCATATAATCTTACTTCTTTTTTAACAAGATCTAAAATGAAATATTCAAATACTATATATTTCTCTTTATCATATCTTTTAACCTCAAAATTATCAATGATTATATTGTTAGGACAATAATAAACATTATTTATTTCTTCGTTATATTTATATAATTTACCATCACTAGCCAAAACATAACCCTCTAAATCTAGTTTACTATTGGGATGTTTCTGCACAAGCCCATAATACTCTCCAAAACTTTCAGTTAAACCGTCAATAATGCTATCTAAACTATTGCCGAATGTACTATCAGGATTATTAACATGATGATTATAACGATTTTTAATAGATAATGTATGAGATTCATCTTTGGTAAACTGAATACTTATAACACTAGTACCATATTCATCTTGTCTTTGGGGATTAGGATAATTTTTTCTTTTTATTGCATCAATATTTTTCTTAACAGCAAAAAAGACAAAACATCTATCTAATCTTCCACCTTTAAAAGTACAAAGTTTTTCACTTGGAGCATAATATTTTTTAAAACTTTGAATATCTTCTTCACTTTTACATTCATATAAATCATATCCAGCCTCATCAAGTAACTCTTTAGGACTTTTTACTGCTTTTATTTCGTTATTTTTTTCAACATCTATTAAACTATAAATATAATTTTTAAATTCTTTTTCTTTCATTTGCTTGATAATATCATCATATAAATCATGATTAGGTTCAAAATTATCTAATAATAGTTGTAAAAGTAAACCATCTGTCTCTAAAATCGTTGGAAACAACTCTCGACATAAATGAGCCATTTTTTCGCCATATTTTTTCTTAATAATTTTTAATTCTTGATTCATTATAAACACCATCTTTACTATATTATAAAATAATTTAAATATATTAAACAATAAATATTTATTTAAAAGACAATTATTTACAATTATTCTTTCAATTTTGATAAATATTTAATTAAAAACTTATATTCTGCCTCTTCTAAAGAAAATAAATTTACTTCTTAATCATTTCTAATAATTCATTTATTACTTTTTCATTATCAAGTTGTAAACAAAATTTTACTTTACTTGTTTTCTTATTATCATAAATATAATTACCTTCATTAGTTATTTTATTAACCCTAGCCATTTCAATTTTAAAATATTCAGGATGAGTATATAAAATGGGAATTGCTATATCATACAAAGTTTTACGGCCAGTAACTTTTACTAAATCTAAAGCTAAATATTTTTCTAATAAATAATCACATATTCTATTAGTTCCTTTTAATT
>CANRJN010000134.1 GCA_947630945.1 uncultured Bacilli bacterium
AAAAAAAAGGAAATCGATACCCTTATAGGTAATATATGAGTAGAAGAGGTAAATATAATTACTCTTCTTAGAAGGAGGTAAAAGAATTGCCTAAGAAAAGAAAAACTTTCTTTAACGTTCGTGATGACAAAGTATTTAAAGCAATCTTTGCTGATCCAGCAGATACTTTTTTGCTTGAAACTTTGATTAATTTAATTTTCCATACTAAGGTAAAAAATATTAAATTTGAAAATCCTGAGCTTTTGAAAAGAAATGCTATCGAAAGAGCTAAAACTTGTGATTTTGTAGCCCATGTAGATGATAAACTTTTGCACATAGAGCTTAACAGTCAATATCGAAAGTGGTTACATTTAAGACATTTTAATTTTTTCACAACATCAATTGATAAACAAACAGAAGTGGGAGAAAAGTATGATATAAAAAATTTTTATATTCATGTAGAATTTACATATAATTTACCAAATAGTAAAAATTTAGATTATGTATTAGTCTATACTTTAGAAACAAGTAAACATTTAAAGTATGTAGATAATGTGTATTTTGTAGAATTTAATATGGATAGAATCAGAAAAGAGTGGTACAATGTTATTGATGAAAGAGAAAGAAAATTATATTATTATTTAAGTAAATTTGATATGAAAAAAGAGGAATTAGAAATTAATGAGGAGGATGATGAATTTGTGAAAAAGTTAAAAGAAAAATTAAAAATGTTAAATCGGAATAAAAAGTTTGTAACTTTTCTAAGCCGAGAGAAAGATATTGAGTATCAAATGAATACTGAAAGAAGTGAAGGTATTGATGAGGGTATCAATATTGGCTTTAGTAAAGGAATTACAATTGGTAAGAGTGAAGGCAAGAATGAAAGTAAGATTGAGATTGCTAAAAATATGTTAAATGAAAAAGTTGATTTCAATATTATATGTAAAACTACAGGTTTAACTGAACAAGAAGTATTAAACTTACAATAAATGTTAATTTTGATGATAATAATAACAAATAAATTAAAATTAACAAATAAAAAGTCTTCTTTAATTATTATTGATGAAAGAGAAAGAAAATTATATTATTATTTAAGTAAATTTGATATGAAAAAAGAGGAATTAGAAATTAATGAGGAGGATGATGAATTTGTGAAAAAGTTAAAAGAAAAATTAAAAATGTTAAATCGGAATAAAAAGTTTGTAACTTTTCTAAGCCGAGAGAAAGATATTGAGTATCAAATGAATACTGAAAGAAGTGAAGGTATTGATGAGGGTATCAATATTGGCTTTAGTCAAGGAATTAGTCAAGGAATTAGTCAAGGAATTAGTCAAGGAATTAGTCAAGGAATTAGTCAAGGAATTACCATTGGCAGGAATGAAGGCAAGAATGAAAGTAAGATTGAGATTGCTAAAAATATGTTAAATGAAAAAGTTGATTTAAATATTATATGTAAAACTACAGGTTTAACTGAACAAGAAATATTAAACTTACAAAAAGTATTGTGAGAAGTAATATTTTCCTTTTTTTGACTTTTAAACTTTTATTCGACAAAATATTTACATTTTATTTGATATGATGTTTATGAAGAAGGCATGTTTTATGAAAGTAAAGTGTTTTGATGAAAATCATGAAAAAGATTTAGAAATGGCAGTTAATCTGTTTTTAAGTACAATTAATGCTGATATTATTGACATTAAATTTCAAGTTGCCATTGCAATGCAGGGTGAAGATCAAATATTTTGCTTTTCAGCGATGGTGATTTATAGTGAAAAAGAGTAAACAATTACATAAAAGTTCTTTTATTGAAGGAACTATTTTAGCAACCTTAGCAATTGTTGTAACTAAAATATTAGGGATGGTGTATGTTATTCCATTTTATAGTTTAATTGGGGAAAAGGGAAGTGCTTTATATGCTTATGCTTATAATATTTATGTAATATTTTTAAGCATTGGAACTGCTGGTATTCCTACTGCTATTAGTAAATTAGTTAAAGAGTATAGTACTTTGAATAATATTAAAGCTAAAAAACAAACTTATGATTTGGGTAAAAAATTAATTATGAGTATCTCTTTTATAATGTTTATACTATTATTTTGTTTTGCTAAACCAATTGCTATTTTAATATTAGGAGAACTTAAAGGTGGTAATACAATTTTAGATGTTAGTTTAGTTATTCGTCTTGTTTCTTTTGCGCTTTTAGTTATTCCTTTTTTAAGTGTTAACAGAGGTTTTTTACAAGGTCATAATATTATTAAAGAATCTAGTTTTAGCCAAATAATTGAACAGTTAGTTAGAATTTTATTTATTTTAATTAGTTCTTTTATTGTTTTAAGAGTATGTCATTTATCAGTAACTAATGCGGTTTCTTTTGCGGTTTTAGGAGCTTTTGTTGGTGGTTTTGTTGCTCAAGTTTATTTACATTTTAAAATGAAAAATCATTGTAGGGAATTGAATTTAGATTATAAGGTAAAAGATAAAAAGTTAAATAAAGAAATTATTTTAAAAATTATTAAATATTCTATTCCTTTTGTAATTATTGATATTGTTATATCAGTTTATAATTTTATAGATATGGTTTTTATTTCTAGAACAATGACTTATTTAGGTTTTCTAGGTAGTACGACAGAATTTGTGACAACTTCTATTGCAACTTGGGCAAATAAAATTAATATGATTGTAAATTCAATTGCTATTGGTCTTACAATCAGTTTAATACCAAATACTGTTGAAGCATTTACATTAAAAAAATGGCAAATAGTAGAACAAAGAGTAAACAAAGCTTTACAAATATTGTTAATAACTAGTTTACCAATGGTTATCGGAATATCTTTATTATCAGATGGTATTTGGAGTATTTTCTATGGTTATAATGAATTAGGCACAGAAGTGTTAAGTATTGAAATCTTTACAGCTTTATTTTACAATTTTAACACTGTAACTTTTACTATTTTACAAAGTATGGACAAATTTAAAACTGTCTACTTGTCAACATTTATTGGTTATATTACTAATGCTTTATTGGATATTCCCTTAATGCTTTTATGTTATAGATTAAATATTAGTCCCTTTTATGGAGCTTTA
>CANRJN010000135.1 GCA_947630945.1 uncultured Bacilli bacterium
TCGAAAAATTCCTTACTCTTGTTACAATCATCAATTATAGCTTGAAGATTTGTCATTCTAGGTTTATATGTACAATTTTCAGTAATATATTTTCTATCATATAAATTTTCAAGTTTAATAACATTGTTTATTGTATTTGATAACATATTAATGTCATAATTTTTTAAGTTTCTATCATCTATCCCTTCTTTTATTAATCCATCTACAATTTGATTATTCTCTATCTTTTTTATATTTTCTATTGCTAGTTCATAGCTCTCCCAATCTATTTGTTCTGGTAAATCAAACTCTCTTCCAACAATAAAGTCTTTATATTTTTTTAAATCATTTATTATTGCATTTATTTCTAATAGCATCTCTTTATCAAAACTAATATTATTATAATTATTAGTGTCTTCAATATAATTATATTTTGCATTATTATTTAAATATTTAGCTATATCTACTAATCTATAATTATCTAATTTGACATCTACTAAACTTAAAACTTCTTCTTTATAATCATGACTGTTATTAAGCAATATTTGCATAATCTGATCATAATTATTTTTCTTCAATTCTGTTATTTCACTTAATCTTTTTTCTAAATTCTTGATTTTATTTTCATATTCATATAAATAGTCTTTATCTTTGTATTTATCTAAAACTATTTGTATTGAATTTGATAATTCATTATTATTTTGTGTATCTGCAAGTAATGTCATGCTTAAATCTCTAATTTCTATTGGTAATTTGTCTTTTATAACTTCTAGAGCCTTTGATTTTTCACTTGTAACTAGTATTTTTTTACCATATGAAACATAATTTGAAATCAGATTTGCTATTGTATGTGATTTACCTGTCCCTGGAGGTCCTTGTACTAATACTAAATTACTATCATTTGTCTGTCTAACAACTTTATATTGTTCTTCATTAGATGCTAATGGAAACAACACTAATGCTTCTGCATTATCTTCAGAATGTAATAATTCTTTTATTTTTTCATCTTCTTTTTCAACAATTAAATATGGTAATATATTTTCAGGCTTAAATTCATTATTATCAATTTTATTTACTATATCATTTAAGTCTTCCATCCATAAAGTTGGTTGCTTTTTTCTTACAATAATATTGTCTTTGTTGAAAATATATGATTTTTCTGGCTCTACATCACTATAAAAAGTATCTTTTACATATTCATATTTAAAAGATGCACAATTTAAATATCTTTTATACAATTCATCAAAATTTATTTTGTCTTTCATCAAATACTGTTCTTCACATTCATTTTTTAATTTTAATAGTGAGTCTCTATCTTTTATTTTAAAATCAAAACCTACTAAAAAATTGTATTCTATATTAGCTTTACTCTCTTTATCAACTCTTAAATATATTGTATTATTTTCTTGCTTTATATCAATTTTTATAGGAACTTCAAAAATATGTCTTCTTATTAAATATCCTTCTTTTGTTTTATATACAAATAATCCTTTTCCAAGTATTACCTCTATTTTTTCTTCAAACTCATTCTTTCTTCTATTTAATTCAAAAAACATTTCATATATTGAATTATATTTTTTTATTAATTCATTAACCTTTTTTGCTTCCTTATATTCATTTATATATTGATTATATTTTTCTCTTATTTCTGTGTTAATGTCTTCATCATTATTCAAAGATATTCCATTCTCATTTACATCAACATAATCCTTTATTTCACTTGGTATTTTAGGCATAGCTTTTTCTACACTAATATATTTAATAGTGAAATATTCTTCATTACCAGATATATCATTAGAAAAGTCATGAATATCTGTTATATTTTCATATATATTCTTAAAATCTTCTATATCAATTTCTGAATCAAATTTTTTATAATCTAATACAACTCTAGTTTTTAATTCATATATTTCTTTTAAATACTCAAATAAGTTCTTCATTTTTTCTTCCATAAATACTCATTCCTTTATTTCTTTTTAATTACAAATTATTTTATACAAAACACAGCATATAGTGGAATTGATTTAATATTATTTTCAAATCCAAAATTTCTAGTAGAAAATCTTATTGCATATTTAGGACTATATTCACTAATATACATATTTAAACTTACTGATCTTACATTATTTCCACTTTTAACTTCTATTGGAATTATTCCATCTTCTTCACTATACAATATAAAATCTATTTCAGCACTTCTTTTTGACGTCCAATAATACAATGATTCTTCCTTAGAAGTTAATTCTTGTGCTACATAGTTTTCTGTAATAGCTCCTTTATAAATGAAAGTATTATCTAACATAATATCTGGAAATTTAATTTCGCTCATATTTGTTAATATACCTACATCGCTTAAATATAATTTAAAAGTATTTTCATCAATATATACTTTTAAAGGTATTTCCATACGCTTTGCATTGTAGTTTATTAAAATCATTTTTGAAGCTACTAGCCAATCAATAGAACTTTCATATTTTCTCTTTCTTCCAGTTTCTTCAACAAAATTATATTTAAAATTTTTATTATCTTTTGCTAATTGACTAGGAATATTTTTATATACCTTTTCAATTTTCACAGTTTCAAAACTATTTTTGACATATTTCTGCATATCCGCAATATACATATCTTTTATGTCAGAAATAATATGTGAATCAAATCTTAATATGTCTAATTCATTCTCTATAAAATTATTTACAGCTTCTGGCATTCCACCAACACATAAATATTGTTTATATAATGTAATAGCTTGTTCATGTGCAAAATCTGGCATTGGTGACATCTCTTTATAACATTCCCTTATTTTATCTCGTAACATTTCATTTCCTGTAGCTATTAAAAATTCTTCAAAATTCATAGGATACATATATTCCATTCTTATTTTACCTACTGGAAATGACCCTTTAAATCTATTTATTTTCACTCCTAGTAAACTTCCTGCACATATTATTTTATATGGTCTTTCAGATTCATTAAAATATTTTAAAGATACTATAAAATTTTCACTAACTTGCACTTCATCGAAAAAGAATATTGTTTTTTCAATATCAATTTTTTTACCTAA
>CANRJN010000136.1 GCA_947630945.1 uncultured Bacilli bacterium
AAAGAAATATATTTTCATGTTCGTTTGTGGCTTAAGCAAACGAAGTGAAGCGGGAAGGAATGTTTAAAAATATGAAAAAATTGGTTATAAAAATGCTGATGCAGCTGCAAAAGTAGCACAAGATATAATTTTATTAAAAATTTCCAAAAGTAGATTTAATAAAAATGTCACTATAAAAGGTGGAGTTGTTATGCACAGTATTTCAAATGATTTACGCCGTGCAACTCGTAATTTAGATTTAGATTTTATAAAATATTCATAATGTACGAACTAACCATGTTGAATGTGTATGTGGTCTATATTTAAAATAAATCTATAAAAATTAAAAAAAGATATTTAATTTATTACTTAAAAGTGGTATTATTTGTATAGATAAAAGATAACATAATGATTTTATTTATGTTGTAGTTTTAATTCATAATAATTAATGGGGGTTTATAATGAATGACTTAGTAAAAACAAATGAATACTATGATGATTTTTCAAAAATTATTGAAATGATTGAAGCTAGAAGAAATAATGCTTACAGAAAAGTAAATGAAGAATTAATATCTTTATACTGGGATGTAGGTCATTTTGTTAGCGAAAAAGTTCAATGTAATAAATGGGGAAATAAGGTTGTTGATAATTTAGCAATGTTTATCAAAAATAAATATCCAACTTTACAAGGTTTTAGCAGACCGGGTATTTATAGAATGAAACAATTTTATGAAACTTACAAAGATGATGAAATTGTCTCACCATTAGTGAGACAATTAAGTTGGACTAATAATTTATTAATATTATCTGGCACTAAAACTAAAGAAGCAAGAGAATTTTATGTTAAAATGGCTATTAAAAACAATTATTCTAAAGCAGAATTAGATAGACAACTTTCTAGTGCCTATTATGAAAGATATATGTTATCCAATGGAAAAGCATTGCCATCAATTAAAAAAACTATTGATGAAGATGATTATCCAAACACTAAATTACTAGATTTATATTCCTTAGAATTTCTAGATTTACCAAATGAATATTCGGAAGATGATTTAAGAAAAGCAATTATTAAAAATTTGAAAAATTTTATATTAGAAATAGGGAAGTCTTTTACTTTTGTGGGAGAAGAATACAGAATACAAGTAGGTAATGAAGATTTCTTTATTGATCTTTTGTTTTATAATCGTGATTTATCTTGTCTAGTAGCTTTTGAATTAAAAGTTGAAAAATTTAAACCTGAATATGTTTCCAAAATGGATTTTTATCTAGAAGCATTAGATAGACAAGAAAAGAAAAATAATGAAAATCCAAGTGTTGGAATAATATTATGTGCTGATAAAAATGAAAAAGTAGTTGAATATGCAATGAGTAGAACAATGTCACCAACAATGGTTGCAAAATATAAATTAAATTTAATAGATAAAAAACTATTAGAAAATAAATTAAGAGAAATATCTGCTTTGGTAGAAGAAACTAAAAAAGATTAAATTATATATTATGAAATAGTAATTTAATATATATATGTATTTAAATTTGAAAATAAATATCAAAAAATAATGTTACTTTTTAATTTTTGTGATAAAATTATATTAAGTAGGAGGTGGAGTATGAATAGAGTTGAATTAAAACAAAGAGCCAAAGAAAGTTTAAAAGGTAATTATGGAAAATATATTGGTACATATTTTCTATATGTATTATTAACTGGTGGTATAGCCGCATTATTAAATCTTTTATTAAAATATGCAGGATTAGATGAAAATATTTCTACATTAATTGTTGGTATTCTTGAAATTGTTGCAGCTGCTTTATTATCTTTAGGATATTTAAGTTTTTCTGTAAAAATTGCTCGTAAACAAGAAGTTAGTTATAAAGAAATATTTTCTAAAACCAGTCTTTGGTTTACCTTTATAGCAGTTTCTTTACTAATTTATGTATTTACATTCTTATGGGCATTATTATTAATTATTCCAGGTATTATTGCATCATATAGTTATGCTATGTCTAATTATATTATTCTTGATAATCCTGATATTGACCCACTTGAAGCAATTCGTAAAAGTAAAGAAATGATGAAAGGTCATAAATTTGAATTATTTACATTACATTTAAGTTTCCTAGGTTGGGCTATTTTAGGGGTCTTTACTTTAGGTATTCTATATTTCTGGTTAATACCATATATTGATGTAACTGTAGCAAACTTTTATGATACTCTTAAAGAAAGTAGCAAATAATAGGCTACTTTTTTTATTTTGTAAAATCATAGAATAAAGGATTGTTTAAAGGATAATAAGTAAGTATAGCATTAATAATAAAGATTATTATCCATAATAATAGACATATTTTTTTATTTAATTTAGGTTTACAAAAATAATAAAATAATTGACTAATAATAATGATAATAAAATAAGTAATTATTGTTATAAATAGATTTTCTTGTTTATTTAATATATAAAAATAAATAATACTATAAATAATTAAAACTAAAATACTACAAAAGATTGCTGGTAAGATATAACAACAATTATTTTTCTTAAATAGTATTTTTTCTAAAATCATAAAAAGAAAATAAGCTAATACTATCATTTTATTATGTTCCCAAATACTTTCATTAATAGGTAAAAATAAACTAGTAAAAAAGTTAGGAAATATATCATATAAACTATGAACTATAGTACTAAGAAAAAGAATAGTAAAAGAAGATAAAATTAGCCAAATAATATATAATTTTTTCATTATTAAATTATATGTCAATAAATTGTAAAAATTTATATTTTAAATATATGGTTATTGAATAAATTATGATTAATTGATAAAATATAAGGAGTAAGAATAAATAATGGGAGTGATTTAAATGTTTATTGGTGAAAATCCAACTCATATTGTAGCAGGAGCCGACATTGGCGAGTTAGTTGTCTTTCCAGGAGATCCTTTAAGAGCAAAGTATATCGCGGAAACTTTTTTAGAAAATGCTAAATTAGTAACTAATATTCGAAATATGTTAGGTTATACAGGA
>CANRJN010000137.1 GCA_947630945.1 uncultured Bacilli bacterium
TATAGATTTGCAAAATAATATAACTTGCTATTTGTAAAATAATATAACTGAAAAATTGGCAAATTAATTTAACTTTATAATCATAAGTATAAGTGAAAATATTTAAAAGAGAACAAAGCGTTCTCTTTTAAATATCCATTTCATTTTTGGCATCCATAACGATATCTGTATCTATTGTTTTTAAATTATTTTGATAACCTAGCATTAAGCAATTATTTACCAAATTGTTTAATCTTCTTGGAGAAGATTTTGATGTTGCATACAATGCATGATAAGCCTCTGGTTGAAATAATTCATACTCTACATTTGCATATTCTAATCTAGTTATTACATAATTTTTTACTTCTTCACGACTTAATCCTTCAAATGTATAATTTACTAGAATTCTTTGTTTTAATGCTATATGTATGTTTTTTGATAGTTCTTGCCTTAAGTCTGGTTGTCCTACTAATATTACCGTTAAATAATCTACTGAATCCATTTCAAAATCATATAAAACTTTAAAATTTAATAATATTTCTCTTGTTAGCAAATGAGCATCATCTATTATAATTATTGGTTGCATTCGGTCATGTAATACTATTCTTCTTATTTCTTTTTGTATATTACTATATATATCTGATTTATAACATGCTCCTACATCTAACCCCAGGTAATCTGATATTATTTTAAAAAAATCAAATACTGACATATTTTTCTGTGCTGATATATATATTATTTTATATATATCTTTGTTTAGCGAATTAATAAAATGTCTTATAACATAAGTTTTTCCTAAACCTGTTTCTCCTGTAAATAATCCTACACCTTTTATTTCCTTTATATAATGGAAACGATTTATGCACTGTCTAAAGTCATTGCTTTCAAAACGATATTTGATACTCTCATTTTTTGTAAAAGGATTACAACTCATTCCATAATATGTTGTATACATTAAGCATCCTCCATATCTATTATATCTCTTTCATCATTTATTACTTTTGCATAATTAATATTATTTTGTCTTTTTACTTTTGAATTGGCTACCTTATCTACTATATGGCATGTTTCTAATTTTTGATTATTTTCAAAAATATAGACTTCTTCTAAATGGGCAGGATTATATCTTATTTCTATTATTTGACCTACATATTTAAATGGTACTTCATAAAATGAATTATCTATTTTTATCGTTTTATCTTTTCGTACTTTTCTATCTGTTTTATGTAAAAATGATTCTTCTATAAATGATTCTTCCAAAAAAGTTACATTAGCATACTCATTATGCCATCTCTCATTTGGCGTCTCGTTTGTTGATGAATGCTTTTTATTTAAGTATTCATTATAAATAAATGTTTGTAAACTTTTTTTAACGTCTTTAAGACTTTTAAAATTATTCCAGTCTGTACATCTCATCCATCCATCTTTTATTGTTTTAAAACTTCTTTCTATTTTTGCTTTTGATTCAGGACTATATGGTTTTGCATGGATTAATTCAATTCCCAGTCTTGCACATATTAATGATAATTGTTTATTATCATAGCTCGAACCATTATCAACAAATAATCTTTTGGGTTTGCCATACGTTTTTATTGCTGTTTTAAATACTTCTTGCATATTTATAGCTGTATCGTTTAAAAAGAAATCAAATCCAGTTATTATTCTAGACTTATCATCTATAAACATTATTAATTTTGTTCGATATTTTTTATTATCTATTGTTATATATGGTCCGAATGATGTATCACTTTGCCAGCAATCATTTACATGTTCCATTTCAAACATTCTTCGCTCTATATTTACTACCTGTGATGCTTTTAAATTATTTTTTCTTATAAATCGTAGTATAGTATCTTTTGATATTTCTAATTTATTTATGTACTTTTCTTCCAATAATTTTTTATAAATACTTGTTCCTGTTATATTGGGATATTCTTCTCTTATTGATATGATTCTTTGAATTGTATCATTATTTAACTTTCGGCTTTTTTTATAGTCTTTTCTTTTTTTCTTTTCTAATGAACTATATCCTTTATTTTTATAAGTTAAATACCAGTTCTTAATACAACTTTTACTAAATTTATATTCTTTATTATTAAACTGATAAACCTGATTGGATGCATATTTAAAGTATTCTTCATTGCATGCAAAACCATGAGTCTTGTTTATTGCCGGAGCTATTATCTTAAATTTAAATAATCCGATATCGTTATAGTCATTATTTTCCATCTTTTTCCTCCTTCCAAACTTAAAATAATACCAGTTTGAACTGAAAAAAATGCAATCTTATGTTGGTGGCATGTTTTAAAAACATGCCATTCCAATTACTCCTTTATGACTCATCATTATTATTCTTTTATTTATTTTATAAAACTCTTCATATGTATCCAATATTTTATCTAATATTTTACTTATTATTTGCTTTGTATTATTAAACATTGTTTTTAAATAAGATAGATATTGTTTTCGATATATTAATTTCCATTTTTCTATCGTTTCATAACTCAAATTAAAATTATTACTTATTTCATCATTATTTATGGCGTGTAATATTACCTCTAATACAGATTGCTTATATGGTACTATTCCTTCTGGTAATAAAGCATGAGTTTTATGACAATGCTTGCATCGTACTCTTTGAATAGTTATTCTTTTAAATTTAAACTCTTTGTCTATTATATAATATATTCCTCTCTGATATGTTCCCCATTTAATTAAATCATCGCTTTGACAATAAGGACATTCTTTATTATAAGTACTTATTTCATCCTTATATTTTTTTAAAATTTGTTCTATTTTTCTATTTTGATCCTTGATTTTTTCCGTATTAAGTATTAACATATAAATTGCCTGAAAAAGGGCATTAAGTATTAACAGAAAGGAGAAGTTACAGCTTCTCCTTTCGTATGTCCTTTTTTCCTTTCATTTTTGCAATTTATTTTATTCTTTTCATCTTTATCAGTCAATTTATTTTGCAAATATTTTCCTAAATTA
>CANRJN010000138.1 GCA_947630945.1 uncultured Bacilli bacterium
TCTACATTAGTAGTATCATCATCTTCTTCATCTTCATCAGAACCTTTAATATCTATTAAATATTTAATAATTTCTTCAACGTCATCATAATCTTTTATCCCATCATTATTGACATCCTTTTTATTCCCATTATTAACTATTAAAACAATAATAGTACCTATTAACACCATTTCTAATAAAACATAAGTTATAATCATTTTTTTACTTAATTTATTTTTTCTACTTAATATTAAAACGACTATTAAAGATACTACTGCAACTGCACCTAAAATATAGATAATTGGTTTGGTCGTAAAAGTAGTAATTATATTTTCATTATCTTCATTTATATTATTTTCTTCATTATTAGGTATTGTTTCTCCCGTTGTAGCATCTTTAGTAATTAAAACTTTAACAGAAGAAGATGGAATACTTACTTTACCATTTCCATTTGAAGAAGAAATGTTAGTTAAAGCAATATTTGTATCCCCAACATTAGCATCATTTTTAACTTTTAAACGAATACTAAAAAGAATTCCCCCATCAGTTACTTTTCCGGTTCTATTAACAATACCAAATTTATTAGTATATTCATTATAAGATATACTAGATGCATCCTTTAAATCAAAATTTGTTTCTTCAATCTTTTGAAATACATTTTCATCATATTTTAAAGTTGCAATAATAGCATAACTATCTAATTCTTCAGTAACTTTTGCTGTTACCATAATTTCATCACCAATAGTTAAATCTTTTTTATCAACATTTAATTCAATTTTATTTTTGGCTAGAACACTAATTGGTAATAATAAAAACATACATACAAATAAACATAACTTTTTATACATTTTTAATAACCTCCACCCCAAAAAATCAAAATAATTTTTTGTAAAGTATATTTTAATATAAAATTGTAGGAAAATCAACTAATTTTGCTTTATTTTAAAGGAAAACATACACCAATAAAAAAGTTAAAATACTACTTGAACATATTTTAACCATTTTACTACATTTTTACAAAATTAAATATCTATTCACTAATGACATAAGGGGCTTCAGCAGTACCATAACCATTTATTATTTTAACGTTTGATTTGAGATACATTGTAGGTCTCAATGCAACATTAATATAGTTTACATTGGCAAAATGTACGAGACCATTTATATTTATATAAGCAACACTATTAGAGGTATCAGACAGACGAGTAATTGTCCATTCCCCTAAACAATCAATCAAATTAGTTCCAATGTGCATCCAGTTATTTGCTTTTATATCTGCATCATCATAACCATCAGGTCCTAATATTGTATTCCATGCATCCTTATATGCTGCATATCCATAATCACTCGCGTACATTAGTCCTACTTTGGCTTGTACTGTTTGTGCTGCTGATAGGGTCGTTCCAACACTTGGGCTTGTTATTTCATTTTTATAGGCTTGCTTTACTTTTTGATTATAAATATTTGTGTTAGTATTTCCTGCTGTTATCCATGTATGTTCTTCTATCATTTTTTGCCATTTATTTGGATTATTATCAATTCTACTTATTCCTTTTCCTAAAAATGTATTTAAATAATTTTCATTTAAATTTACTGTATTTAAATTACTCTTACTCCAATCGTTTGTTCCTATTCCATCATATGATGTATTTGTTGTTGAATAATTCCAGTAATACAATTTATTACTTCCAGAATATGCCCCTTCTGTTCCTAACTGAGTATCTGTTGCATATGTTGCCTTGATTATTTTCATTTCATATTGTAAATCATCATTTTTGAATAATCCTATTATTCGATATTTATTATCTTCTGGACAAGTTTCTTCGTCTGAACCAAAACATACATAATTATTTACTACTTCATTTGACCCACTATAGCGATAATTATTATCTTCGGCATCTATTACATTTCCTTCTGTACCTTTGATTGTCCCATTATGTAATAATAATGCTGGATCGTCTGGATTTTTATTTTTATCTTCTCTTAATAAACAGGCTTCTATTGTTTCTCCTTCATTACATACTTTCCTATATGTTCTTTCTTTTATTTCATAATTTGTTGATTCATTTTCTCTACCATCTACCGCTCTTACTTTGATTGTATATTCTGTGTTATCTTGTAATTCTTCAAATGTATGAGTTCTTCCAGTTTCTGTTTCTATTCTAGGCGTATCTATTCCTTCTCCACTTATTTCATATTCATAACCAGTTATTGCTAAACTTCCAGGTTGAGATGTTACATTTACTGTCAGACTATTATACGCTTTATCTGTTACTTCGGCACTTGTTATTTGTGGTAATATTACATCCGTTGGTATTATTTCTGTTTCATATAAACTTGATTCAAATCCTTCACTATCTACTACATAACTATAGATTATATAATTTGTATTATCATCTAATTCTCCAAATAAGTGATAATTTTCTGTTTCTTCATACCAAGATTCTATATCTCCCTTTGTCTTTTCACTTAATCTAACCGGTTCTACTTCTCCTTTATTTTCTATCGCAAAATAATATTTTGCTACTTCATTAGTTGATCCTTCTTCTAACTTTACTGTTGCTTCTATACTATTTGATGTTGTCTTTGGTGTTATTGTATTTATATTTGGTAAGGTATATGTGTCTTCTTCCGTAGTTGTTATCTTTACTTCTCCTGTTATTGTCTTTCCTGTATTTTCTAATTGATCTGTTGGTAAGTTTATTAAATATACTTCTACTTTCCAATTTTCTTCTTTTTTTCCAGTATCTGTTGCTATAGTATGCCCACTTTCTATAGCAAACACTCCTTTTCTTCCTGTTATATCAAACCCACTTATATCTTTTGGATTACTACTATCTTTTTCATGATAATTTAATCCAGTTATTTTTGTTACTTCTTCATTATTTGGATTATATACTTTTAATATTACTTCTGGTTTCTTTTCTTCTTTTGTTGTATATGTAAAATTATTTTCACTTATTGCAAAATAGACATTATAATTCATTGT
>CANRJN010000139.1 GCA_947630945.1 uncultured Bacilli bacterium
AATGAAAAAGAAACTGATGTAAAAATTGCAAATAAAATAAATGATTTAACTAGATTACAAACTAGTATGTATAATAATTTAAGTATAGGAGTTGATGAAATATGAATATAAAAGAAATGTGTGGAATTTTAAAGTTATCTTATATTGGTAATAATTATGAGGAAGAGATTATTGAAGCTAAACAAACAAATTTAGAGTTTGAGGATTTTTTAACTAAAATCCTCAGACAAGAAATGATTCAAAGAAAAGAAAATGGGATTTTAAAAAGAATAAGAGAGGCTAAATTTCCTTATAAAAAATATCTTGAAGATTTTGATAGAAAGATTTATAAAAAGGAATTTGAAGCGGAATTTAAAGAATTAGAAACACTTGATTTTATTGAGAAAAAAGAAAACATTATTTTGATTGGTACACCTGGTGCTGGCAAAACTCATTATGCCATTGCTCTTGGTATTAAAGCTTGTATGGAAGGAAAATCTGTTTTATTTGTTTCAGTACCTAATTTAATTATCGAATTAAAAGAAGCTATGAGCAAGAGTCAATTGAGTATTTATAAACGGCGTTTTGAAAAGTTCGATTTAGTTATTTTAGATGAACTAGGATATGTTTCTTTTGATAAAGAAGGTTGTGAAATTTTATTTAACCTTTTATCAAATAGAAATGATAAAGGTTCAATTATAATTACTACTAATCTAACTTTTGATAGATGGGAGGAGATATTTAAAGATGCTATGTTAACAGGAGCTATGGTTGATAGACTTGCTTATAAAGCTCACATTTTAGATATTTCAAGAGATGTTAGTCATAGATATGAGGAAACTATTTCTTGGAAAAAATCTAAAAATAACAGTTAAAAAAATGGACCATTTTTAAATTAAATTTTGGACCAATTTTCACTTGACAAATACATTTTCTAAATACACTTTAATCACCTTATTCTATAAGATAATTATGGTTCTTAAACCCCCCCCCCTGTGTCAACTATTTTCTTGCAATTTTTAATTATTTTTGCTATGATGTATACAGATGAAGGAAACTTCATATAATAAAAAAGGATACATCTGAAATCAGTTTTATCAGATGTGTTCCCGTTTTTGTACAGAAAACATCTGAAATCAACACTTGTTGAAATCAGATGTTTTTATTATTGATATAGTAAAGTTATTACTATAAAAAATAATAGCATTATTATAATAAATTGAGATATTTCTCTCTTCGTCATAATTAGTCACCGCCTTTCTCTTATCGTTTTGATAATTGAAAGGGAAAACACCTGATTTATTTCAGTTTGCATCCAACATCATTATAGCAAACCTTATTTTATAAAGCAATATTTATAACATTAAGAAACACTTATAAATATATTTTTTTAATGTATCTTATTTTAATATTCAAAATTATCTTCTATAAATTTTACAATAGTAGCATTAAAAAAACTCACTAATACTAATAATACTAGAATTGTGAGTTTTATTTTTTAACGTACTTGAATTATTTATTATTTTATTTGTATCATAAAAATATATTAATTTATAGCAATCTAAAAGGATTATCAATTGAACCATAATTTGTATTAGAATCTAATTCTATTTCAACATTATTATTTAAATAAACTACAGGTAAAACACTATTTTCAACATAATAAATAGAATAAACATCAATAAATCCTGAGTTAATATTTAAATCTGAAAAAGGAAGAATTGCAAAAACATTTTCAGAATCCGTGCTTAATGGTGTTATTGTCCAATAACTTTCATAATTATCATCATAATTTTTAGGAATTAGCCAATTATTTTCATATGAGCAATTTTGATAATATAATCCTAGAGAATTTGATAAACACAAATTTTTATTATTTCCACCAGTTGCGTAACCAACATCACTTACGTATAGCAAACCTATACCATTGTGATAATTTGGATTATCAGTTATATCCCAATCTGGATATTGTATATTACCATCATTTGTAGTTTCTCTTTCGGCATTATAATATTGCAATGTAGTCATATCATACATATTATCCATAGATATTCCACCTAATTTCCATTTTATATTTTTATCGATTAATGACCTACTTTCAAAATTTATACCTTTTAATAATCCACTTTTAAAATTGCAATTTTTTTCTTCAAAATTCATATCATAATAACATTTTCCATCTAAATTATTGTAATATATTCCATTTAATATTTCCATTAAACTTGCATCACTCCAATTATTGACATTATCAATATCAAAATCCTTAAAATTCCATAGATAAGAGCTAAAATTTTCTTGACCATTTATTTCATTTTGTCTTATTATTTTTATTCTTTCTTCAATTTTACCATCTACAGTTTCTACTTTCATAACTCCAATAATTCGCCAAATTTCATCATTAAAGGAAACATAATTATTTGGATTTCCACCAATATATCTTAAATTATTATCTTCTGTTCCTAATTCTCCTAAACTTTCTTTTCCATCGTATGCCAAATTAATATTATCTGTTTTAGAAATATTTTTTATAAATTCTATTGCATTTAAAGATGGAATTTTTTCTTTAAAATATAATGTACACTTAGTCTTACTTTTACTTAAATTTTTTACAACAGGACCCCATTCTTCTCTATTCCATTCGATACTTGCTCCATTATCACATTCACCATGGTCAAATACTAAATTTTCTTCATTATCTTTTTGAGGCATTTCATCTAATTGTTCATCACCTTTATAAAATGCAAAATAAATATCACTATTACCAAAATAATCTACTTTACCTTTCATCATAGGAAATTCAACACTCTCTGTAAAACTTGCAAAGGTTTTATAAAGAAGTAAAGAAATACTTATTAATACTACTACACTTATATGAACTGTACCCCAAAATTTAGACAATTAAAAAAAAGGGTATATAAGAAGTATAGCTATTAAAAGTTATGCTTTTT
>CANRJN010000140.1 GCA_947630945.1 uncultured Bacilli bacterium
TTTAATAATGCAAAAAATAATAAAAATTTTTCAAATGCAAGATATGTAAGAAATTTATATGAAAAAGTAAAAATAGAACAATCATATAGAGTAACTACAAATATGAACGAAAATATAAATTTAATAAAAAAATGTGATATTGAAAAAGTAGTTGAAAGTTTTAAAACAAATATCGAAAAATTGACAAGAATAGGATTTGATACATAAAAAAATTAAAAAAAATATTTCCTTTCACGATTATAAATGATAAAATTTAATCGTTAAAGGAACAAAAAATAAAGATAGTCTAAAAGTAAAAGCATCAAATCTATTTGAAGATACAATTAAAATTATAAATAATGCTAAAAAATAAGGTTAAGAAGGGTAATAATAGATGAAGCGACTATTAAGAATAAGTTTTAATCAAGCAATTTTTTCATTTATACCAGTACTATCTTGGATTATGCTTGGATTGATATTAGATAAGAATTTGGCAAATGTTTTTACACTTACATATCCGCTACAATTTATTTGGATGATTTTCAAATCTGTTTTTGCTACAGGAGCTAATATCAGCAAAGAAAAAGATAAAAATGAAAATGCTGTATTGTCTGGAATGACATTAGGAATAATTATAGGATTTATTGTATTTATATTTATTGCAATAAATATAAAAAGCTATATAGAATTTATGAATATGGATTATGGTATATATAAAGAATTTGCAATTTATTCAGTAATACAGTTATATATACAATTAATTTTTTCTTTTGTGATGGAAAAACTATATTTTGAAGGAAAAGAAAAAATAGCAAATAAATATATGCTTACTCTTAACATATTAAATTTTGGAGTATTGATAGGATTATCTTTACTTATAAAAAATAAAACAATAATTGTAGCAATAACATTATTTGTAATCTTCATATATACTTTACTAATAACAATAAAACAGTATAGAAAGTTTAAATTTAAAATTAACTTATTAAAAAATATAAAGTATGAATCAGTTCCTATAGTAAAAGATACTTTTTACTTCATAACATATTTATTTGGATTTAGTAATGCTTTAGAATTTGGAGAAGAATATATAGTTGCATTAAACTTTGTAGCATTAGTAACTGATACACAATGGGATTCATTATGTGCAATAGATACAGTTGCAAAAATTGATATAAGTAAAGGAAAATTTAATTATAAGGAACACATAAGAAATGCTTATAAACTGATAGGAATATTATTATCTACAACTTTTCTAATGATATTATTTTCATATAGATATTATGAATTAAATCTTGTTATAACTTTAATGTATTTAAGTGTAGAAATTGTAAACTTTTTAGTAGAGCCACTTTATGAATTAAAAATATGCTATTTACAATTAACAGATAAATTTGAAAGTAAAGTAGCATCAAATAAGATAGTAGCATCTGGAATAAGAGTTGTAACATCATTTTTAAAAACACCATTCTGTACTGCAATAGGACAAATACTTTCAATGATAGAACAATATATAGTTATAAATATAATATTTTATAGAAACTTTAGAATAAATAAAAAGGGAGAAGTAGTAAGAAATGTCAAAGTATAAAATTTTAATACTTTCAAACACAGAAAATGAAGCACATATTGAAGATAAATATTTAGCAGAGTCATTAAAAAAAGATGGAAATATTGTTGATATATCCTGGATTGATTATGATGAAAAATTAGATGAAAAGTATGATGTCATTATTCGTAGAAATACTTGGGTTGATAAACTTGAAAAAACTATAAAATATTCTAAACTAGATAATTTATTAAAAGAAAGGTTACAAAAGAAGCATATAAAAACAGTAAATTTAGTTGGATATGATGGCAAAGGAAAGAAGTATTTAATGGATTTTATAAAAAAAGGATACCCAGTTATTCCAACTTTTGATAATGTAGATGATGCCCTAACTAAAACTGATTGTGATGAATACATATTAAAGATGGATGCTTCGTATGGTAGTGGATTAGGACAGATGGTTGTTGAAAGAGAAAAGATTAAAGAAATATTCAAACAGGGATATTTAATTCAACCAAAATTAAAATTCAAATCTGAAATACAAAATTATTTTGTAGGAAATAAATTAATGTATGTATTTGAATATATACCTTCTAAACCCCCTAATTATCCAGATCCTATATCTATAAAATTAAATAACAAACAAAAAGACATAGTTTGTAGTATTGCAAACGAAACAGGGTTAAAAGTTGGATTTCAAAGAATAGACTTTTTAAAATTGGAAAATGATGATTTATTACTTTTAGAAATTGAAGATAATAGTCCACATATGAGTTTGGAAGAACTAAATGAAAATTATAGAAATATAGTTTTAGAAGAATATAAAAATAATTTATATAAGTATTTAGAAAATTAAAGAGGAATTTATATGAAAATTGGTATTGATATTGATAATGTAATATCAAATTTTAATGAAATATTATTAGAAGAATTTTTAAATCACGATAAAAAATTAAGAAATACAGGAATTATAAATAATGATGTATATATAACAAGAGGAATGTTTGATTGGAGCAAAGAAGAATTAGATGAATTTTATTACAGTAATATTGAAAGAATTGCTAAAAGTCTTAATGTTTTAGAAAATGTGCCAGAATATATAAGAAAATTAAAAGAAGAAGGAAATGAAATATATATTATAAGTGGTAGAGATAATGGAGAATATTCTGATCCTTATAAAATGACTTTTGATTGGTTAAATAAATATAACATAGTATATGATAAACTTATACTTACAAATGCTTATAATTCTTTAGAAAAAGCAAAGATATGCCTAGAAAATGATATTGATATAATGATAGATGATTCTACTAGAATTTTAATAGAAGTTGATAATAGTGGAATTACTGCATTACTTATGGATACACCTTATAATAGACAAGAAAAC
>CANRJN010000141.1 GCA_947630945.1 uncultured Bacilli bacterium
GGAGCATTGCATGGTATAGCACTTGCAATACATAGATTCTGGCAAAGCTTAGGATTTAAGATGAATAAAATCTTAGCATGGTTTATTACATTTAACTTTATAAATATAACATGGATATTTTTTAGAGCAAAAGATTTTGAGAGTGCAATAAAAGTATTGGGTAGTATGTTTAGTTTGGATAATGTTGTGTTACCAGAGAAATATTTTAAGTTTTTAGCTGAATATAATGAAGTTTATTTTAGATTTGGTACAGTGTATGATAATATACTAGGTAAAGATAAAACTACAATATTTATCATAATAGGGTTTATTTTAATAATATTTTTTAAGAATAGTATGGAAAAGATGATTAATTTTAAGCCATCTTATTTTAATTTATTACTTACAGTTACGTTTATAATATATTCTATGTTTCAGTTAAATAAAATTTCTGAATTTTTATATTTTAATTTTTAAAAGTTTATTATGACTAGTAAAAGATGGTTAAAAATTATTTTTAGTTTGCTATCAGTTATAATCTGTACAGTGTCATTATTTAATTATATCGTTGATCCTTACGGTTTATATAAAAATAATTTTCTACCAAATAAACCAAAAGATTATGAATATATGAGATTAGTTAAATTGCTAAAATTAGAAGAGTTAAAACCAAATTCAATAGTTATTGGTACATCAAGAGCAGAGATAGCTATAGATCCTGCTCATAAATATTTTAAAAAACCATCTTATAATTTGGCAAATGCAGGTTTATCACTTTACGAAGCTAAATATTATTTAGAAGAAGCTATAAAGCAAGAAAATTTAAATAATGTATTATTAATTCTTGACTGGAGAATGTTTAATGATGTTATGAAAAAAATTCCAGATTTTGAAACATATTTTGCAAATAGAAATATTTATAAATATTTATTTAATTTTGATGTATTGCAGGATAGCATTTTTACTATAGAAAATCAAGATATGAAATCTTTTTATAATTCAAATGGTGTTATGACAGAAGAGTATATGAGAGCACTCATAAATATAAATGGTGGACATTACAACATAATGAAAAGAGAAGAAAAAAAATATTATAAAAATATTTCAAGTAATAATATTTACAAAGACACTGGTATGTCTAGTTTTGAAGATTTTAGAACGATCCTAGAACTATGTTATAGAAATAAAATAAACTTAGATGTAGTTTTTGGCCCTTCTCATATTAGGCAGTGGGAAGCCTTTGATTATTATAAAAATATAGAAACTTGGTATAAGTGGAAAAAAGATGTAGTTTTATTTGTAGAAAAAATTGCAAATGAACAACAAAAAACTCCTTATAAAGTTATGGATTTTTCAATTTATCATGAACTTACAGCTGAAACTGTTCCAACTAATCCAAAAGAAGAAATGAAATATCATTGGGAAGCGAGTCACTATAAAAAAGAGTTAGGAGATATTCTTCTTGATAGACTTTTGGATATTTCAGAATATAAAGATTTTGGAGTAGAATTGAATAGTCAAAATATAAATAAGCATATACAAAATTTAAGAGAAGATAGAATTAAATTTATTAATATAGATTACTATAGAAAAGAAGTTTTTTATGATGATTAAGTCTAAGGTTTATTATGGCTAGTAAAAGATGGTTTTTTTATTTTATTTATTTATTTTTTATTTTTTATTTTTTACTAGCTTTAATAAGTTATATATTCGATCCTCTACAATTATTTCATAAACCATTTATACAAGATGAAGGTTTTATTGAGAAAGATATGAGAAAGCAAGCAGCTGGTATAATTAATAATTATGATTTTGATTCAATTATAATTGGAACTTCTATGTTGGCAAATACTTCTTCATTTGAGGCTTCAAGCAAATTAAACTCAAATTTTATAAATATTTCAATGAATGGAAGTGATTATTATGAAAGAGATTTTATATTATCTTATGCTTTAAAAAATAAAAATATTAAAAATGTAATTTATTCATTAGATTATTTCTATTTGTATCAAACAAAATCGAATGTAAGTGATTATTATTTTTTATATGATGATATTTTTATAAATGATTTTAATATATATTTTAGTGATAAATTCTTTCAATATATTAAAAATTCTTTTTTAAACGAAAAAAAATATTATTCTTTAGAATATCCTAATGAATGGTTTTCAGATACTAATAATAGTGTTAGATTTGGAGGATTAGAGAACTGGTTTAAAGCAAATAATAATAATGAAATAAGAAATGTATTTAATTCTTATATATTAATTTCTAATAAAATTAAAAATAATGAAAAAATATCTTTAATTGATATTGATGAGAAAATAAAACTGGCAAAAGAATATATAGATAAATATTTATTATTAAATATAAAAAAGTATGAAAATACAAAATTTATTTTGGTTTTCCCACCTTATACAAGGTATGAATATTCAGGATGGAAACAGTATAATCAATCTAATTATGAAATACATAAAGCAATAATTAGATATCTTGTTGATAAAAGTATTATTTATAAAAATTTAGAAATATATGGCTATGAAGATAATGATTTTTTAGATGAAATTAAATATTATAAAGATTTTTATCATTATGATAAGTCTATAAATTCATTAATGCTCGATAGTTTTAAAAATAAAACAAATATAATAAATATAAATAATGTTGATAATTATATTAATGATTCTGAATATAGAGCTTTAAATTATAATGTATTTGAAATTGCCAATCAATTGGAGAATTACTTAAATGAAAATAAATAATATAAACAAAAAATTATTAATAAAGAGGATAAATACTAATGCTATTTAACTCATATGAATTCATATTTTTATTTTTACCAATAACTTTTATACTCTATTTTTATCTGTTAAGCCAAAGATTAATTCTTGG
>CANRJN010000142.1 GCA_947630945.1 uncultured Bacilli bacterium
GCCGTTAGTCAATATCTCATAGAGTAAAATATGTAAAGATATAATTATTATATTTATAATATATTTTATTATTTATAAATGAAACAAAGAATATTTTAAACCGAAATAAAAAGTCCACAACGTGAACTTTCTATTCGTGTTCGGATTGCATACAGTTGACAACCGGCAACAGCCCCTAGATATTATTGTCCGTAGGTCGGATTACACCGAACATCCTAGTGCAGCAGCATTACCTGTCGATTTAATTGTATCACAATTGCTTTATAATGTAAATACCCAAATAAAAAGTTCCATAAGGAACTAATTATTTTGTGCTCGGGTTGAATACAGTTGACAACCTGCAACAGTCACTAATATTATTGTCCGTAGCTGCGGAATACACCGAGCATCCTAGTGTAGCAGCATTACCTGTCAATTTAATTGTATCATTATTAGGTATAATTGTAAATGTTTTTTTAGCATTTTGCCAAATTTTTTTCATTTTTAGGTATTAATTTTATATTTTTGATTTTAATTTTATTAAGTTTTTCAATTAAAAGGTTATTATCTTCAACAATAAATGTTTCAATTACATGATTATTATTTTTTAATTCTTTAATTGAAAGTATGGGATAAACTAAATGATTTGTATCATAAACTTCTTTATATAAAACATAATTACCTTTTAGTAACGTATTTCTTAATGTTTTATATTTATTTAATTCCTTTAAAAAACTTCTCTTTTCGATTGTATTAAAAAACATAATTAAGTAGGAAATTCTTTTTTCTATCATTTTAATACCAATATTATAATTTTTATTTAATCTAATTTGTTCTTTGATTAAATCCCAAGTTATAGTGCCATTAATAATATTTTTAAAACCATCGTCCCCTTTGTAATAGATATTATTGCTATTATTATTTTTAAAAACATGTTGGAGTCCTAATAGATGGGGTAATGCTTTTTTATAGATTTTTGTTCTGATAATTTTATCTTCAGTTTCAATTTCTAAAGTATACCCATCATATTTTTCAAAATATAAAGCAATATCCTTCAAAGAATAATCTTGGTAATTTATTCTTTGATAAATTTTTTCCAATGGTAATACCATTGACTCTTCCTCCTTTCCTCAGAAAGAAAGGAAATTTATTTGAATAGTGTTATCCTAAGGGTTTAAAAACCCTCAATTAAACTATAACGCATATATAATTAAATGTAAATAAAAAGTTCCATAAGGAACTAATTATTTCGTGTTCGGGTTGTAGTCTGATGACAACCGGCACCAGTCACTAGATATTATTGTCCGCAGCACGGATTACGCCGAGCATCCTAGCGTATGCAACATTACTTGCCAATTTAATTGTATCATAATTGTTTTTGAAAGTAAATGATAAAACAAGAAAAATGAAAAATAAAATTTTTCATTCTATGAATTCCTAACGGAATTCTTTTTTGGTATAATGTATACTAATATAGAAAGTAGTAATTATTATGGATGATTTTTTTAATCAAAAAGTTTCTTTAAGTTTTTTCAAAGAAAATATTTTACCTAATATTTATGATGAGAATATGTTTAATTCTGATGGTTCTTTAAATCCTAAATATAATTCTTTTAAAAAAACTGGTACTATTGCGCAAATTTTTGATGACCATTGGCAATCTGTATATTTCAAACATAAAGATATTATTGATTTCTATAGACCTAATGCTGATTATGAAATTAACAAAGTTATTGATTGTTATAACAAAGATTTAGGTTTTTCTATTTATGAATGCCCTGAATGTCATGATTTAGTTTTTATTGGTAATACTTGTAAATCTAGATTATGTTCCTCTTGTGGTTATAAATACAAAATGCAAAGAGTTGAAAATGTTTTACAAACCGCTTATAAATGTAAACACAGACAACTTGTTTTTACTATCCCTAAAGAACTTCGTAAATTCTTCTTTTACCCTTTCGATGAAATGATTGATATCTTATTTAAAGCTGTTCATGATACTATTTATTCTATTTTAAATGAATATTACAAATACTCTAAGAAAAAAAGAAAATTAATTAAATATCTTTCTAAAATTAAATTTACTCCTGGCTTTTTCTCTTTTCTCCATACTTTTGGTCGGGATTTAAAATGGAATCCTCATATCCATGTCCTTCTGGCTGAAATTAAACTTGGTGACAATGATACTATCATTAAATGGAATTATTTTGATTATGATGCCTTATCTAAAAGATTTCAAAATATTCTTTTAAAACTTTTATCTAAAAAATTAGGCAATTGTTTTCAATCTACTAAAAATAAATTGTTTAAAAAGTATACCAATGGCTTTTATGTTTATGCTGAACCTAAAAAATTTAAAAATTTAAAAGATGGTATTGAATATGTTACCCGTTATTGTGGTAGAGTTCCTATTAGTGAAAACAGAATCATTAATTATGATGGTGTTAATGTTACTTTTTCTTACAATGACCATTATGATGAGTCTTATCATGAAGTTACTACTTCTGCCGAAAATTTTATTTTAATTATTCTTCGGCATCTTATCCCTTCTCAATACAAAATTATTCGTTATAATGGTTTTTATAGAAAAAAACATAAACTTCATGATAAAATGATATTGTTAATTGATAAAGCAAAAAGACATTTAAGAAATACTTTTCTTAAATATGAATTTTCTGTTTTAAAAAACTTTAACAGAGATCCATATAAATGTCCTAAATGTGATGTTAAACTTAATTTTGTTTTAGAAGTTACTTAAATGGAGGATTTTATGAATATTGAAAAATTTGATTTTAATAGTTTCCCTATGAAACTCAGTGGCAAAGTTGTTGTTTACATTTGTCCTAAATGTAAACACAAATTTGAAGCTCCACTTGAAGC
>CANRJN010000143.1 GCA_947630945.1 uncultured Bacilli bacterium
AAGCATATTTTTTATATAAATCTAATCTTTCACTTTGAATATAAGGACCATATTTACCAGGATTAAGTGGACCTTCATCTATTTTAAAACCACATAACTCTAAAGTTTCATAAATAAATTCAATTGCCCCATCAACTTTTCTCGTTTGATCGGTATCCTCAATTCTTAAAATAAAATCTCCTTTATATTTTTTAGTTAAAGCATATTCAAATATAGCTGTCCGAAGATTTCCAATATGCATATAACCTGTTGGACTAGGTGCAAATCTTGATCTCATAATATCACTTCCTTCCAATATTTTACCATATATTTTAATTTTATTAAACAAGAAAAGTAACCTTTGTGGTTACTTTAGATTGTGGATAAAATCAAAAGAACTAGAAAAACTTTTTCATACAATTTTAAATTATTGCATTTCTTTTAAATAATATTTTAAAAATCTAATGTTGGATATTCATAAGAACCAACTTTCCATTTACTAAATGAAAGATTGTATTCTGGAAAATCTTCTTTCAGTGTTGGCAATGCTATACTGGTTATATTATTGTTTAAAGTATCTATTAATCCTTTTAATTCTTCTAATGATTTGCTTTCCCCTATATTATCTCTATTACTTCCAGTTAATCCATCTTCTTGAAGATAAAAGGCATTATTTACAATATCTCCATCATTTGTCTTCCCTATTCCATATTTTTTTGTACCAACTAATTCTCCAACGTTGTATACATTATTAATATACCCTTTATTATTGATATTATTACTTGAATCATTTTCAAATATTCCATTTATATTATTGTTATTAGTAGTGTCTGTTAAATTTCCTATATTATAACTATTTGCTATATATGTATTTACTATATTAGTATTAGAATATACTTTCCCTACTATTCCACTCACATGTGCATTATCGTTATCTTTTGTGTTTTTTAAATTTCCTAAATTATAACTATTAGTAATATAAGCAGTTCCACCATAAGAATTATATCCCATTATTCCTCCTAGCGCAGTTAAGCTATTAGCAATAAAATCTGTTTCTATATTTCCTGTATTATAACATTTATCTATTAATGTTTTTGAATTTCTATTATATGCAACTATTCCTCCAAATTTTGTTCCACCATAAACATTTGTTGCATTATATGATTTAGTTATTGTTGCTATTGAACTATTATTAACAAAGCCTATTATTCCCCCAATAACATGTTCAGCTATATTGTTTTCATTTTTTAATATAGTTATTTTTGATCCTATACTAGCACTTTCATTTATATTAGCATTACTATTATTGTTAACATATCCTATTATTCCTCCAGTACGTGTTGATCCTGTTCCATTTATTGTTAAATTTAAATCTTCCGTATTTTGTGAATTAGTTATATCAACATTACTTGTTTCTGTTACATAGCCTACTATTCCTCCAGTATTTGTTGTTCCTGTTCCATTATTGGTTATTGTTAAATTTGCCATATTATTTGAAGTATTTGTAGTTACCATGCTTTTAATAACTTTCCCTATTATTCCACCTATATTAGTGGCATTACTACCATTACTAGTTGCTTCTATTTCTTGTTTATTTTTTACATTTTCCATTTCTACAGTTGCTTCTTCACAACTTCCGATTATTCCTCCTACACTACTACCATTTTTGCTTGTACTAGTTATTTTGCCTTCAGCACTATTCTCTACATTTTTTATTTTTATTATATTTCTATTTTCGTTATTACTATTATAAGAAAAACCTATTATTCCTCCGACATTATTGTTTGCATTACTGCTTGTTACATTTATTCCTGCTTTATTTTCTGAATTATTTATTTCAATACTTCCTTTGTTTCTTACATAACCTAATAATCCACCTACAACATTATTATTTGGAGTTTCATTTGTTGCTTCTATGTTTTGCTCATTTGTTACATTGTTCATTACTACTGTTGCCCCATCCGCTATTCCTACTATTCCTCCTACATATGACCGACCACTACCACTAAATTCAAGTGTTAATTTTGATTCTTCAGTATTTTTTAGATTTTGAGAATTTTCTATATTTAATGTTCCTTTTACATTTCCCACTAATCCACCAAGGTATATATAACCACCTGTCTTTGTACTTGTTACTTGGCCCTCATTTATGGTATTTGTTATTGTTGTTACATTTGAAACAGAATTATCCCGGCCAAGTATTCCGCCTACATTTTCTCCTATATTATTTATTATTGTTCCATAATTATGACTATCTTCTATTATTAGATTTCCATTATTATTTTGTCCAACTATTCCACCTGCATTATTACTTCCGCTTATTTTGCCATAATTTTCACATTTTTGAATTGTTAATGTTCCAGAACTTACTCCGCCTACTATTCCTCCAAGTGAATAGTCATTTGTTGTACTACTAATATTGGCATTATTTACGCATTTTCTTATTTTTGATGTTCCCCGTGATACAGCTACAATTCCCGCATTTGCATTAGCAGTTGTTTTTATTTCTCCTGTTAATGTTATATTACTTATTTTAGAATTTTCTATTACACCAAATAATCCCATAGATTTACTTTCGTTTATGCTATTTATGTAAATATTACTTAAAGTATGTTTTCCTCCATCAAAGTTTCCTTGGAAGGAATTAGCATCACTACTGCCTATTGGGGTAAATCCTTTTCCATTTTTGTCTGTTAATTGTTGTTGTAATTCTTCACTATTAGCTCTATAATCATTTATTTCATTAAAGTCTAAGTCTCTTGTTAGTACATAATATTTGCCTTCTTTGGTATCTCCGGCATTTACTTCTTTACTTAAGTCTACTAAATCATTTATTGTTTGGATTTTATTTATTAATGTTTCTGGTGTTATTATT
>CANRJN010000144.1 GCA_947630945.1 uncultured Bacilli bacterium
TATAACAAATGGATCTTTTTCTTTGGTTGCTTTATTTAAGAAATTTTTTAAATCATTTATGTCAAATCCAAATTCATTAATTAATTTTAAATCTTTTGTTTTAAAATTATTTAAGAAAAATATAATTAGCAATAGTTTTATATTATTTTCATCATACCATTTAGGTTTAGTATGTTCTTTAAATAATTCTCGTTTTAATGGTATATATTTACCTAAACTTTTCTTAATAATTGAATTAACAATTTCATAATTACATTCATTTGATTCAAGTTTATAATATTTTTCCAAAGCATTTCTCAAATTATTAATTGTCCTTTGCTTGATTACATAGTCTGATTTTTTTATAAATTCTTCTGTATCATAAATAAATAATGTAGTATTATTTATCGGACAAGCTAAACCATCATCATGATAAAAATTAGGTATAAGAATAGCATTTTTTATTAACTCTTTTGATACTATTTCTTCCCATATTAATTCATTATCTATAATTAATACATCATTCTCTATTCCTAACTTTTTCAAATAAAATAATGTAACTAGAACTCCTTCTTCTCTCGTTGGAGCTACTATATGGTAATATTCCTTTTTCAAATTTGTTAAAAATTTTTCATATTCTTTATCTTCATAATTGAAGAAATCTAATCCAATTGCTTTCTCAGTTTTATTAGCAAATTGTTTTTCCATTTCAGTAATTGAATATATACCACTAGCTAATATTTCTAACTTTTCTAAAAAGTATTTTGCAGTCACAACATCTTCATTTAACCAATCTTCAAGAATAGCACCATCTATTATTTTTATATCATTCCAATTATATTTTTCTTTTTTAGAAGAAATCCAATCTTCTTTTGAAACTTTACGACTTCTCCAACTATATGGAGTAATAAAAATAAAGTTTTCATCTTTTTTAGGTTCTCTTTTTTTGATATCTTCATTTGCTTTTGCTATATAATCAGAATTTGTTCCTATCTCTATATTAGCTGTTTTATCACCTAAATATTTATTTATACCATTAAATTTAACTATTCCATCTATACCAATTTGAATAGTATTATCATTACTTGGAATATCTATACTAGTTATACCATCCACTGTATTTTTTATTAATTTTTTGATAATATATGGAAATTCATTTTCTGCTTCTTTTTTGTTATTATTGACATATTGTTCTAAATAAGCACTTTTTACTAGTTTCACTAACTTTCTCCTTTTCTTTAATTATATTTTTGATATCTTTTACTGTCAAAAAAATCAAAATAGTTCTGTAATATAGAATAATTCCTATATTTTCCTTATAATCTTTTTATTTCCTTTTAATTATAAAAACAAGTTTATCACTATTTACCAAAACATTCAAATCTAGCCACTCTTAAAATCAATTTCTTGAATATTATATATACTTTTATCTCTTGTTTAGTAGATCTGTCTGAATTCTCTTTATTTCCGCTTCTTGCATCCTTATTTGTATTCATATATCTTCATAATGTACAATATTTTTTTATTAAACTTGATAAGATTGATATATCTTCTACCTACCCTTTCATATTACCCTCCATCACTTTGTAAGTTCAAAACTCTGATTGATTAACTCATAAACCAAAGAAATATCTAGACACTTATTTAAGACAATAGTATTCCAATGCTCTTTATTCATATGATAAGCAGGAATAATATAATCATAAGAATTTCTCAACAAATCTGAATAATTAGGATCTGTCTTTACATTAAGATAAACATTCTCCTTTACATTCATAATTAAAGCAAACCATTTTCTATTATTTCCATGTCTAAAAACTCCAGCATCAGGAGTATCCTTCCATAAAAATTCTGGATTTACATCATAATTTTCTTTAATATATTTAAATACTTCTTCTCTTTTTATCATTTATTTCTCCAATTTCTTAATCTTTTAATGCTTTCCATTTATCCTCTTTAAAACCAATAAATATACCTTTATCAGATATTAGTAGAGGTCTTTTTATGAGCATACCATTACTTGAAAGAAGTTTTATCTTTTCTTCATCCTCCATATTAGGTAGTTTTTCTTTAAGATTTAATTCTTTATATTTTAATCCACTTGTATTAAACCATCTTTTTATTTCTTCTCCACTTTTTTTAATCCATTTTGTTAATTCTTTTTTTGTTGGAACATCTTCTACAATATTTCTTTCTTCAAAATTAATATTATTATCTTCAAGCCATTTTTTTGCTTTTTTACATGTTGAACATTTTGGATATTCTATAAAAATATTAATCATAAATATACCTCCATTTTTTGGATAATTATATCATCTTAATATACATAAGTCTAGAAAAGTTAAAATATTTAAGTAATCACTCTTCACAAAAAGACTTTGTTATTCTATAATTTAGTAGAAAAGATTTTAATTATTAAAGGGGTTTTAAAATGTCTAAATTGTATATTATAACTGGTCCTGCTGGTGTTGGAAAAAGTACTGTTTCTTATGAACTAGCTAAAAGAAGTAATAAATCTGCTCTTATAGAAGGAGATGATATATATAACCAAGTAGTTGGAGGATATATTCATGCTTGGAAAGAGGGTAATCACCTTCAACTTTTTTTAGATATTTGTTTTGATATGATAGAAAAATACCTATCACATGGCTATGATGTAGTTTTTAATTATATTATAACTCCTGATATTGTTAAAAAAATAAAGGAAAAATTTAGTTCATATGAAACTAAATTTGTTGTTTTATTAACAGATGAAAATACACTTTTAAAAAGGGATGGGCAAAGATCAATAGATTGCCAAATGAAAGAAAGATGTATTATATTATTAAATGAGTTTAAAAATCATAACTATGATAAAAAGAAC
>CANRJN010000145.1 GCA_947630945.1 uncultured Bacilli bacterium
AATGGTAAAGAAGCATTAAAAGAATATACAAATAGTCAAAGATTTGCAGTATATTTAATAAAAAATAAAGGACAAGCGTTTTCCTATAACAAAAACGATAATATCATAAGAGATAGTTATTCTAATAAATATCTTGAATTTATGGGAGATAGTGAAGAAAAACTACTTGAAAAATTAAAAGAAAATAGTATGCTTGTTTCTATGATAGATACACACCAAAGTAATGACTTATCAGCAATATGTTATGCAGTATTAGAAGAACTTGTAAAAACAACAAATAATCCAATTAAGAAATGTCAAAATTGTGGTATGTACTTTATTCCAAATTCAAGACTTGATGAAATTTATTGTGATTACCCAAAAGAAAATGGAAAGACTTGTAGAGAACAAGGAGCAGTACAAGCTTATAATGAAAGATTAAAACAAAACAAGGCTTTAGCTGAATATAGAAGATTATATCAATTAAAATCAATGGCTGTTGGAAGAAATAAAGATAATAAACAGATGAAGAGAGATTTTGATAAATGGAAAAAAGATGCTAAAGATAAAGTTAATAAATTGAAACATGGAATGTTAACGGAAGATGAAGTATATGAGTGGTTAGTAAATAACAAATAGAGGTAAATGTATGTTTGATTTAAATAAAATAATATTTGAAAAATATAAGTGTTTTAAAAACGAAACAATAATTGAAAATATAAAACCAATAAATATAGTAATTGGAAGAAATAATATAGGAAAATCTAGCCTATTAGATATAGTTGAAATTATAAATGATGAAAAATTATTTTGGGATAATAGAAATGCTAGAATATATATTGAAAAGAAACTGGAAGATTCAGAAATACAAAAAGAGTTTGGAAAAACAACATTTAGTAGTGATATTCCTACACGTTATGATTATGACTTTGGGGAAAAATATATAGGCGAAAATTTCAGATTTGAACTGTATCCTCAAAAATATTCTTCTACTATAATATTATCTACTAAAGCAATTAGTAATATAACGGAGTTTAATAGTAAATTTGAAGAAAGATATAAATCTTATTGGGATGGGTTGGCTAATAAGATTAATTATAATAAAAAAATTACAAAAAGAATATATGCAGAAAGAAATATTAAACCTGAATCTGAAACATCATCTATGGATATTACCGGATATGGCGATGGAATTACAAGTGTAATAAATAATTATCTTAATAAAGCTAAATACGATGAAAATAAAATTAGGAAAGAGTTATTATCAAAGTTAAATGAAATTATGGGAATGGATGCACATTTTACGGAAATTACAACACAGCAAGTTGAATATGTTAAAGATGATGTTAGATGGGAAATATTCCTAAGAGAAGAAAATAAAGGAAGAATCTCATTATCAAATTCAGGAAGTGGATTAAAAACAATATTAATGGTTTTAGTATATACTATTCTACTTCCAGATATTGAAAAAAAGAATCTATCGGAATATGTATTTTTGTTTGAGGAATTAGAAAATAATTTACATCCATCACTAGAAAGGAGATTATTAAAATATATTGAAGAAATTTCTCAAGATGGAGCAACACTATTCTTAACAACGCATTCTAATACAGTTTTAGATAGCTTTCAAAATAATGAGAATGTTCAAATGTACCATGTAAAAAAAGAAAACGATTCAATTGAAGTAAAAACCTTAGATAATATACTTGGGAAAAAAGGATGTTTAGATGATCTAGGTATTAAAGCAAGTGATATTATACAATCTAACGGAATAATTTGGGTTGAAGGTCCATCTGATAGAATTTATATAAATAAATGGATTGATTTATGGGCTAATGGAAAATATAAAGAAGGTATGAATTATCAATGTGTTTTCTATGGTGGAAGATTATTATCAAATACAACATTTGATGATGAAAATATAGACAACCTAATTAATTTGATGAATGTAAATAAAAATTCAATTATATTAATAGATAGTGATAAAACATATGCTTCAAAATCTATAAATGATACTAAGAAAAGGATTCAAAGAGAATATGAAGATAATAATCAATTATGTTGGATAACAAAAGGAAAAGAAATTGAAAATTATGTTCCTAAACAAATAATAAGTTCATTTTACATCAATACAGTAGATGAAGAATTTGAACAATACGATACAATAGATAAATTTCTTAATAAATATAAAGAAGAAGAAGGAGAAAGATTCAAGAGATCAAAAATAAAATATGCTCAACAATATGTAGAGAAAATGACAATAGATACAATGAAAGATATTTTAGATTTAGATGAAAAGATGAAAAAAGTAATTAAAGAAATAGAAAAATGGAATGCTAAATAAAAGGAGTGATTTTATGGCAAATACTGAAACAAATAGAATTGAATACAAGCAACAGTTAATGAATGATTTTGAACAAGAAGTTATTGCTTTTCTTAATTACAAAGAAGGTGGAATAATTTATGTTGGAATCAATAAAGAAGGACAAGCTGTTGGAATTGAAAATATAGATTTAACGCAATTACAAATAAAAGACAGAATAAAAAATAACATTGGACCATCAACTCTAGGATTATTTGATGTAACTGTGGAAACAATAGATGATAAAGAAATAATAAAAGTTGTAATATCTAGCGGAACTGAAAAGCCTTATTATTTAAGAAAAAAAGGTAGAACTCCTGAAGGTTGTTACATAAGAGTTGGCAGTAGCAAGGAACAAATGACAGAAAGAATGATTGAAGATATGTATGCTAAAAGAATAAAGTCTAATCTAAAGGAAATAGATTCTCCTAGACAAGAATTAACATTTAATCAATTAAAAATTTATTA
>CANRJN010000146.1 GCA_947630945.1 uncultured Bacilli bacterium
TAATCGAATAGATAAAGTACGCCATATGTTTAATAAAAAAGAAAATTAAGTTACTATTTCGCTAAATTACAATTTGTTTTAGTAATAAAAATAGTAATTTGTAGAAATGGAGGAAATATGAAAAAAACAATATTAGCTATTTTAATTTGTGGGTTTATGATTTTAGGAATAACTGGTTGTGGTAAAACAAAAAATGAATTTGATGTTGGAGATGAATCTGATATTCAAATTTCCCAAAGTGATATTACATTGTCAATAAAAGATGGAACATTAACCAATATTGGTGCTACATTAATATTAAAAAACAATAGTGATAAATTGCTTCGTTATGGTGAGGACTATGAGATTGAAATTAAGCAAAATGGTAAATGGTACAAAATAAATGCTGAATTAGAGTTTAATGTACCACTTTGGGAATTAGAACAAAACAAATCAAAAGAACTTGAGTTGAAATGGGAATATGGATATGGTAAATTAGCAAATGGAGAATATCGAATATTAAAAAATGTTTTTTATGAAAATGAAGCAGAACAAAACTTTTACATATCAGTAGAATTTACAATTGAGTAACAAATTATAATTTGTATTTGGTAGTGAGGTTGAGTATGAAAAAATATAGTAATAAATGGTTATGTCTTGCAGGAGGAATGCTATATGTGATTATGTCTATTGTAGATAGATTTATTAGCAAAATTCCAGATTACATTTATATTCCTTTGGCTATTATAGGAATTATTATGATATTTATAGGAGCATATTTTACTAAAAAGAAAAGTGAATAAATTATAATCTATGTTAGTAAAAAAATTGTTTTGAAAGTGAGATGTAATATGAAAAATAAAATTTTTTCAATAATATTATATATTGTTGCCTGTTTATTTGGACTTGTTTATTTAATAAGTGAATTTTTGCCCGATTTTCATTTGTCAGAATTTGGAAGAGTATTTCTATTATGTGGAAGTTGCTTATTTCTGTATTTTGGTGGTTTTCTATTATCAAAGTATAAAAATAATAATAAAACAATGAGAATAAATCTATGGGTTTTCTTTATGTTGTATATATTGCTACTTGTTACATTAACATTATTTGATGCTATGTGGGGAAGAAATGGTTTAACTTTTATAAATTGGTTTAGTGAAGAATTTGTTTATTTTGTTAAACATTCAGTAAACTTTATTCCATTTAAAACAATTATTGAATTTATAAAAGAATTTAATAGTATGTATAGTAGTCGTACAATACTTCTTAATTTATTTGGTAATTTTATAGCACTAATGCCTATGGCTTTCTTTCTTCCTTTATTATTTAAAAAACAAAATAAATTCAAAAATTATTTTATAACAATAATTTTAATTGTTTTAGGCATAGAATTAACTCAATTATTAACTGCTTCAGGACGTTTTGATATTGATGACTTTATATTAAATGTTTTAGGTGCAACTCTAATGTATTTCATTTTAAAAATAAAAAATGTAAATAAGTTAATAAAAAATATATTTTTATTAGAAAAAAACAAAGTATCTAAAAAAAGTATAATTAGAATTATCGTATCTATTTTCATCGTTTTGATATTTTCAATCGGCATAGTAAAATTTAGAAATAAATTATATAATGATAATTATGATGAATATAATAAAATACATAAACCTCAAATTACTATAATTGATGAATCAGAAAATAATTGTGATCAAGCATTAGATTTATTTTATGAAGATGATTTATATAAGTATTATTTTACTTGTATGAAAAGTGATAAAGTTTATGCTTTTGTAAATGATGAAGAAAAATATTTAGTAAAGGATTTTATGCTAAATCAAATATATAACTACGACATAAATAGAATGCTAGAAAGATTAGATTTTTATAAAGTTGATTATATAAAAGATAATAAATATGAATACTTAACACTTAATGTAAATGTTCCTACTGATTCTTATGGTGGTTATTCAAGCCCAAATATTTACATAAATATTGATAATAAAAATATTTTAAGTGCAGATTATGATTATGAAAACGAATATGATGCAACATTTAATTATAAAATACATTTAATACCTAAAGAAATGGGATCTACAAATATTGATATTACATTTAAAGATAACAATGCCAATGTATTGGAATTTTATAAATATTCAATTAGTATTGATAAAGAATTAAATGTGAAATTTGAAGAAATAAAATAAATTGGAGGAGTAAAATTTATGAAAAAGAAAATAGGTATTAGTGTTGGTGTATGTTTGTTAATACTTGTAATTGTAGGAATAATAACAAACTATGCTGATAGCGCTAATGTAACAACAGAACATGAGCCGAAATATTGTATAAAGATAGTTAGTGAAGATGGTAGTAAAATAACTTATTGGGGATTAGGATATAAAATTATTAGATATGTTGGAGTATCTCCAAATGAACCTTACGAAAACAATGTTGGTGTCAAAATGGGAAGTTGGTTTATGAAATATGAATTGCCTATGGATAATGAAAAAAATCATAAAAAAGATATAAATATAAAAGAATTAGATGATTTTTATAACTTAGAATTAACAAAGGAAAATGATATAAGAAATTTAAGTAAAGAATATAATTCTTTTGATGCACAAAAAGATAATTGTTTTGTAATAGGTGCAATGGTTCATAATGAAAATTTATATAAGGAGTTTATGGAAAAATATAAAAATAAGGAAACAGCCTTTATAAGAGTAGCCCAAAATACAATTGAAGGAGATTTAATAATATATGATATTTTATATTATAAAAATACAGATAAGTTGTATTTAGTT
>CANRJN010000147.1 GCA_947630945.1 uncultured Bacilli bacterium
GTTTAACTATTTTACTTTAAAAATAGAATAAAAATAAAATAGTTGATGTAAGAAAATATATACAATTTATCTCTTACAAAAACAATTATACGAGGGGGGAATATAAAATGAAAAATAGATTATGTTATTTAGTAGATATTGTCGAAAACAATGAAAATTGTGTAGTTTTAGAAGTAAAAGATAATAAAGAAATGGATTTAATTAAATTGGGTTGTTTTGATGGAGATGAGCGATTAATTAGATTAACAAAAGGTAGAGACCATACTTGTACTATTTTTTATAATGATGATAGAAAACCATTTTCTTGGCATTGGGGAACAAGTGGTTTTACTTTGGTAAGTGATAAGGTTAGTGAAATTGGTAGAATGGTAGAAAACTGCATTACTGAGGATTTTGACATTTATATAGGAGAAGATGTTTCTAAGGTAAGAGAATCTTTATATATAAAATCATTAGATGATGTAAAAAGAAGCAAACATAAAATAGAAGTTATGTATTTTAAAAATAATGATTATGTTATAGTTCATAAAGATAACGAATTTTATAAAGAATTTCCAGATGTTAATACAGCCATAAACCATTTTCAAGACTTAAATTTTAATGTAAATTATATAAACCAATATACTGCTGGAACAGGTTGTATTGTTGAAAGATATGATATTGAAAAAAATAAAGAACTATTAGATTGGAAAGAAGAACCGTATTATATTACAATTACAGATATTAAAGAATTAAATGATATTGATTCATTTACTGTTGCAAGAGTAATAAATGGTGTAAATTGTGTTGAGCTTCATTATAGCGAAGGTAAAGCAACAGTTGAATATGGCACTAGAGTTAAAGATGATGCGTGGGAAAATGAAATTGAAGAAGTAGATTGGTTTAATAAAAATATGTCTAAAGAAGAATTAGAAAATAAATTATGGGATTTATTTGATGAAAGATATGATACTTCTTTAAATAATGAAGATGGAATGGAAATTTAGTATGGATAAAGAATTTATTGATAAAATTTTAGATGTATCAGAAGAATATAATGTTGATTATGATAGCAATTGTCCTTTTGAATATTTTGGAGCAGATGATGAATCACAATATTATGAAACGTATAGCTTTTCTAAATTTTATAAAGAAATTTTAGAAAAAAATGATATAGAAATAAATGACATATCAACAATTAATAAATCAGGTGGTAAATATATTATTACAATTGATAATAAATACGAATTTGAAGTTAAAACATGGGATAATTTAGAATCAGTAATTGATAATGTGAATTTAATGATTGATTTATTAAAAGAAAAAGATATAAAAATAGAAGTATAAAATTAAAACAAATATACAAAAGAAATATATAGAAATTAGAACAGGAAGGATTGGTGGTTTAAATGAATTTGTGTGATTATATTATGGAATATTTAAAAGAAACTTTTAATTTTGAATATTCTAATTCTTTTGTTAGAAATACTTTTAGTAATTTCATAGATTATGCTATAGAAAACTTTAATTATAGTGAAAATCAGTTAGCACATTATTTAAGTGATATGATTGATGAATTAGAATATAAAGAAATTAAAAAAGTGATATCAAATTTTGAAAAAACTAAAAATGAATTTTTTGAGCAAAAACAAAGATATGAAAAAATAGTAAATTACGAAAAAAATAAGTTTAATATTCCAATTATTAATAAAGTTGAAAAAGCAATTAAAAATGATGAAGATTATAACTATAATTTTGAAATGAAAGTAAATTACATAATGATAGATAAAAAAGATAAATCTCAAAGCTATGCAATTGTAGAACTAGACTACAATCAATTAGTTATAGTTTATTTAGAAAGCATGGAAATGCGTGATATAGCTGAATACGCATATACCATTGATAATGATATATATGGTGATCTTGAATCAGGTAAAGAAATAGCTTATATGAGTTTAGACGTTCATTATGGTATATGGCAAGATGCACATTATTATTATCCAGAAGATATTCAACATAAGGAAGGATTAAAAAAATATTTACAATATTGTAAAGATAAGCATATTGATAAGAATTTGTTAAATGGAGTTATGGACGCAGAAAAATTTGATGAAGAATTATGTGATTTTGTAAGTTCAAAAGATAAAAGTTTAGAAATATAGAAATGAGGGATTGTATGACAGATAAAGAAATATTGGCTGAATTAAAAATGTCTTATGAATATCTATCAGATATTAGAGAAAATGGTTGTTTTGATCATTGTAGTGGACAACTAACTTGTGAATTAAAAGATATGTTAAATATTGCTAAAAGGAATATTGAAGATATTTATTTTAGTTTTTATAATACATTAGATAAAGAAAATTTAAGGGTAAAATCATTAGAAAATGATGAGAAAGTGTATATTGCTAGAAATGTTGATGGTGATTATGAATTGGGAGAAAATTTCTATAATTTGACTTGTGGAGATGCAAATTACTATTGGTACGAAGATAATGATTTTTTAAATGATATGGAGTTAGAATATGAAAATAAATTTTATGCAAAAATATGGACAACTGAATATAATCGAAATCAAGGTATAGCAGATGATTATGATAAAGTCTTCACCAACCTTAAAGACGCTATTGAAGATTTAAGAAAGTATTATGATGATGGTAATTGTGTATGTATTGAATTATATGATTCTTCTGATAATCTTTATTATAATCATGATAAAGAATCAGAAGATTTTTATATTAATGATGTAAAGATAACAAAAGTAAGTAAAGAATTATTAGAAAAATATGTTATTAATT
>CANRJN010000148.1 GCA_947630945.1 uncultured Bacilli bacterium
TTAAAAATAGTAGGATTACCTAAATGACACTCATAATATTTTAATTCTTTTATTTCATCTGGAGCATCTTCAACTTCACCCTCATAGATTAATTTGTCATCTTTATAAACTTGTATTTTCATTTTTCTAAATCCACTTATTTTTCCATAATACTTCATTGTTTCACCTTCAATTTTTATATAGTTTAACTTTTAATAGACAATAAATCATATATATCTTGAGAAGTTAATCTCATATCTATATTATCTAAATTATTTATTAATTCAGCTAATATTTTTTTATTATTTTGTTTCTCTAAAATTTTTTCCTCGATTGTATTTTTACAAATTAGTTTAACAATTTCAACTGAATTTTTTTGACCAATTCTGTGTGTTCTATCATTTGCCTGATTTTCTATTTGCGGATTCCACCAAAGATCAACATGAATTACTACATCAGCAGCAGTTAAATTTAAACCATATCCACCTGTTTTAAGACTTAATATAAACGTATTGGTATCGTCTGAATTAAATTTATCTACTAATTCTACTCTACGCTGTTTATTAACACTACCATCCATAGTATAGTATGTTATATTATTTTCATCAAATTTATTGCATATTAACTTAATAGCATCAACATAATTAGTAAAAATTAAAATTTTATGACCATTTTTTATATATTCCTCAACTAAATTAATTAAAACATTAATTTTTTCACTATTTTGATTAATAGTATTATCAATTAATATTGGATCTACACAAATTTGCCGTAGTTTAGAGATTAATCCTAAAATATTAACTCTCTCTTTATCAAAATCACCATTTTTCACTATATTTCTAACTTCATTTCTAACATTATTTAAATAGAGATTATAAAATTCTGTTTGTTCTTCGCTCATATTAATTAATATATTATTTTCTATTTTTTCTGGTAATTCACTTAATACTTTAGATTTTTCCCTTCTTAAAATAAATGGGCTTACTATTCCTTTTAAAATATTAAGTTTATTGTTATTAGAGTTAGTAATATATTTTACTTTAAATTTTCTTTCACTAATCAAATATTCTGGCATAACAAACCTAAAAATACTCCATAGATCAAGAAGTGAATTTTCTATTGGTGTCCCAGTTAATGCCACTTTTTGTTTAGCTTTTAATTTAAACACACTTTTTGCAGTTTTAGTGTCAGGATTTTTAATTGTTTGAGCTTCATCTATAACAATTAAATCAAATAATATATTTTCAAATAAAGAAATATTTTTATTTAGTAAATTATAACTTAAAATAAATATATCATTACCTTCAAGATTTAAATTTATGCAATTTTCAATAACAGTATATTTTAAATGACTTGCAAATTTATCAAATTCTTTTTTCCAATTATAAATCAAAGATGTTGGAGCAATTATTAATGCTTTTTTATTTTTTACCAAATAATTACTTAAATAATATATTATCTGTACTGTTTTGCCTAATCCCATTTCATCAGCTAGAATACATCCAAAATTAAATTTATTCATTTTATATAACCAATTTATACCATCTATTTGATAATCTCTTAAAATTGATAATTGTAAATCTCGATTATTATTATAATTATCAAAGCTATTTAAAAAATTAATTAAATTATCAGAAAAATGGACAATTGAATAATTATTTTTTATTTTATTTAAATATATTGCTTTGCATATTGGAAGATTACCTTTACAATTTTCTGTAATTTCCATTTCTTCAATCAAATCTTTCAATTGATTAAAATAATAGTCATCCGTATTATCAATTAAGTTTTTAATTTCTTTTATTGTATTAAAATTTGTAAATTTTTTATTTGGTATAATGCTATAAGTTAAATCATTATCTTTTATATCAAAGTTTACTTTGATTTTTATATTTTCAATTATTGTGGCAAAAAATTTTAAACAATATATTATATGAACACATAGACTATTATTTAAATATTCTTGGCAAGTACAATGACCATTTATAGAATAATTATTTATTATAATTTTAGTATTTAAATAAGAAATATTATATTGATTTTTAATTTCTTCAATTTTAAAAAAATATGCCAAAGAATTATTTTCAATTACACATTTATCATATTTGATATCATTAATTTTGATTCTATTAATATTATCAGTATTTTCTTTTTCATATTTTAAATACTTTTCTACTTGCCAACTCATAAATTTCTTTTACCTTTCTTTTTTATTATACAATATTTCAATATTTTTTACAATTTAAGATAATAAATATATTATATTTTAATACAATAAAAGAAGCTACCAATTAGGATAGCTTCAAAAAGAATAAAAAGGGGTTGACTAGTGTGATACTAGCACCAATTCGCCTAATAAGTTGAATTGGTAGTTATATTATAGCAAATAAACTAATTATTGCAAGCAAATTTTATAAATTATAACCTAATTTTTCTAATTCCATAATTGCTATTGCCGATAAATTTTCTTTTGTTAATTTTTCTATTTCAAAAAATTCAGCACCTAAAGAATCATCATTTATTTCATTTACTTCCATTTCTTGTTTTACTTCGTTATTAAATTCTGTTATCTTATAAAATACTCCAGTATGATGTACTTTTATCATTTCTTCTTTCCATTGCCAATCAAATGCCACAGAATCAGCATCAAATAATTCGGCATTAATTACTTCAATTCCAACTTCCTCTTGTAATTCTCGTTTTAATGCTTCAATTGGTCTTTCACAAAATTCTATAGTTCCACCTGGTAAATCTAATTTTCCATCATATGGTCCAC
>CANRJN010000149.1 GCA_947630945.1 uncultured Bacilli bacterium
AGAGAGCTAACTAGATTTTCTAATTAGTTCTCTCATTCACATATAATTTTTGATATTAATATTTTACCACTTGAAAACTTGAATGTATACTGCAGTATTTTGCAATGTTTTTGCAAAACCTTATGTTTACTTATTTCTGTTATACATTAAATCTTCTACTTTCTTATTATTTTTGGTCAAATATATTTGTGTTTTTCTACAAATACTTTCTTCTATATCTTTATTTTTCTTTATATTTCTTTGTTCTCCAACCTTATCTATTGTAACAACTAATTTCATTATAGCGTTCCAAAATTCTTCTGCTTCCTCTTTAACTACAAAATTAGTTATTCTAAAATATTGTAAAGTGTATAAAAAAACTCCTGTATTGTCTATTAAATCGTTTTTGATAAAAATTTCTTTTTCTGATTCAGTACAATTTCTCAAATTATCATCATAAAAATCTTTTTCATATTTAGCAATAGTCTGTATAACATTTTTATATCTACATTTTTTCCTTTGTTCTCCTGTTTTGTTAATAACATCTGTCAAATAATTTAGTGCTTGATAAATTGGTTCTATCATAAGTGGTTTCTCATTTTTCTGTTCAAAATATAAACTATAATCAATTAAACGCATAAATACAAGACTTATATTTTCTCTAATATCCATTAATTCATTATATAACAATTCATCAAAACTATATCCAACTATATTATATTTAGTTTCTCTATTATCTAATATTTTGCATTTTACCATTAATTTTGCAATATCTTCAAATGATAATGGTTTATTTTCTACTTTGTAATGCTCTAAATATCCTGCTAATAATTCCCTTCTTAACATTTTTCCTCTCCGTTTTTACATTCCATAAATATCAGCTTTTAATATGATTTTATTAATTTTACTAATATCATCTAATGCTATCTCCCAACAACTTGCTAATACAGATCTACCTTTTATATATTCTTTTTTAGGCTCTCCTAATATTTTATATAGTCTTCTTTCTAAATCTACTTTATTTGTATAGATAGATAAGATTTTTTCACTATATAATACATTTATGGTTGTTTCTGTTTCAGATTTATTAGCTTCTTTGTATATCTTTGCCATTGTATTTTCTCACTTTCTACATTTTAATATCATTCTTTTGTAAAATTATATAAAATATACTTATATAAGCTAATGGTTATTATAGTATATCACGTCAAACACAAAAAGTATATTGCAGGATTTTGCAACAATTTTGCAAAACTTTATGTTTACATATTTTTTGTATTTAAGTAAATTTTATTGTATTTTATCATAAAATCCTTTTTGTAACAACCTATCTACAAAATCGTATAAAAAAGAACAGGATTTATTTTTCCTGTTCTTACAAATTTACAATTCCTTCTCGAAAACTTGTAATTTACCTTATAAAATTAAATTCCATATTGCCCCTGAAATAAATGGACTTAATGTAAACATTATTATAAAAATTATACCAACTAAAATTATAGGGTTCATTTTTTCACTAATAATATTTTTAAACATAGTATTGTTTTTTAGCAACTTCATATATATCAAATAGCCAATAACAGTACCTAAAGTATTAGTTATTAAATCATTTATATCAGTTAATCTAAATGTAAATATTTGCAAAATTTCAATAATTAAGGACAATAAGAATCCAAATATTAACACTTTTGAAAATTTGTTATTGTAATTTTCTTTCCAAAGCATAGGTAAAAATATACCTAATGGAATAAATAACAGTATATTTAACAATGATGTTTTTGGACTTAATACAATGTCAAGCAAAGGTATAAAATTAAACCCAAAATCAGTTCTAATATAATTAATGCTTGGTATACCAACTAGGGAAAACATTGCAATTATATAAACTATAAATAGTATAGAATATAATTTAGTAAAATTATTTTTATACTTTTTAGATAAAATCAAATATAATGGTATAGCAAATATTAAAACACTAAATAAATCTATCAACAATGATAACATAAATATCAATACTCACTTTCAAATATAAATTACTATTTTATTTTTTCACAGCATATCATAAAATATAAAATAAGTAAAGCCAGAAGAATAAATTCTCCTGACCTCTTATCTTTTGTATTTTTATGATTTTTTATCTTTTGTTTATCTATATATTTTATCTTTAGTTAGCATTATTTATAGATAAAAAGCCTATATCAATATAGTCTTTATCTAACAAATTATAAGATTTTTCTATATATACCACGATTTTTAATTCAGCTTGATTTAGGTTATTTAAACTTTCAGTTTCTAAATTATCATCAAGTTTTATATTTAACTCTTTTCCATCTTCAACTCTGTATAGACTAATACGAATATTTTCCTTTAAATCGTCTTTTACTTTTAACTTTATTTTATATGTTCCATCACTTACAACTGGTTTAAAAGTATATTCAGCTAGTCTTCCATCAATTTCAAATGAGTTAATGTATAATCTGGTATAGTCATTGTTTTCAAGACTTTTAAATATAATAATTCCTGGTATGATTCCCATAATCAATAGAATTATTAATATACCTATTATTACTTCTTTCTTCATTTTCCCCTCCTTATATTATATACTCCTTAGATAAGTATGCAGATCAAGAATATTTAAGGGGATTACCAAATATTATTGAAAGGAGCAAGAATAATATTTTTTATTTTAAAAATATCGCTCAACTCTACATACTTATCTAAAAAGTATATCTACTTCTTAGCTTGTATCTATATTTTAGCACCCTTATTCTTGA
>CANRJN010000150.1 GCA_947630945.1 uncultured Bacilli bacterium
GAGCTTGAAAAAAATGATATTATGCTAAGAAGAAGCATTTATTATGCTGCTAATTCTTCATTATCTGTATTATAAATGGGTGTGTAAGGAATTCTGTGTAAATGGAAACTTTCCATGATGAGGAACATATAATAATAGGTTCCTTTTTGTTATTTAAATAATAACATAACAATTTAAATTTTCAAAGAACTATTTTTCTTTTGTTATTGTTTTAATATTATAATCATTTTATTAGTCAAGGCCAGCGCAGCTGTTCATTTTAGCCTTGAGTAATAAATAATGATTATAATATAATGTCTATCAAAAGAAAATTTATTATATTCTACCATCAAACATTATTGATAGTTCTGATAATATTGGTCCCCAATTTTGGTAAGGACTAGTCCATTTTTTAGATATGTTTTTAACCGATAAATATAAACATTTTAATAGTGACATATCTGTCGGAAATACTGATTTTGTTTTAGTATATTTTCTAAATTGCCTATTTAAAGATTCAATCGTGTTTGTTGTATACATTATTTTTCTGATTTTATCTGAGAATTGGAAGAATGGACAAATTGCATCCCAATTTTCTTCCCATGTTTTAAATGCTGATAAATACTTATCTTTCCACTTATCTTTTACTTTTTGAAGCTGTTCATATCCTTCTTTTTCGTTCTTTGCTGTATAAATCGTTTTTAAATCATTGCAAAATGTTTTTAAGTCTTTATATGATACAAATTTAACTGAATTTCTTATCATATGAACTATACATCTTTGTTGAATTGTTTTAGGATATGCTGCTTCTATTGCTTGTTTAATTCCTGTTAAATTATCACTACACATTATTAATATATCTTCTACTCCTCGATTTTTTAATTCGTTTAATACTCCCAGCCAAAACTTAGATGATTCGTTTTCGCCAATCCATATTCCTAATATTTCTTTATATCCTTCCTTATTAATTCCTAAAACGATATATGCTGCTTTTTTTACCACTCGATTTTCTTCTCTTACACTAAAATGTACTGCATCTATAAAAACTATCGGATAGACACTATCTAATGGTCTATCTTGCCATTCTTTTATTTCTGGTATTATTTGATCTGTTATATTACTTACCATTGTGGCTGATACTTCTATTCCATATAAATCTTGTATTTGTTCATTTATTTCTCTTGTTGTTAGACCTCTGGCATAAAGTGATATTATTTTATCTTCTATACCAGATACATCTCTAACATTTTTTGGTACTATTTTTGGCTCGAACTCTCCATTTCTATCTCTTGGTGTTTCAAATTCAAATTCTCCAAATTCACTCTTTAAATTCTTTTTAGTTGTCCCATTTCGATAGTTTGTTTTTTCACTTGTTTTATCATATTTAGAATATCCCATTGAGGCATCAAATTCCGCATTCATCATTTCTTGTAAGGCATCCTTAAACATATTCTTTAATGCACTTGATAAATCTTGTGCTGTATTTAATTCATAATTTTCTTGTAATATTTTTAATATTTCTTTTCCATTATTATTTTTTTCTTTCATTTTAAAATCTCTCCATTTCTTTTATTTTATCATGGAAAGATTTTTTAGTCATTTACACAGATTTATTTACAGACTCTTATAAATTTATAAAAAACAGTTAGTTTAATGATAAGACTAACTGTTTTTGTTATAAAATAAACTACTTTATATTTACAATTATTTATCTTTCTTTTTATTGGTATAGTTTTTTAATATTAATGAAGTTACAATCCCTAGTGAAATGCCAAAGCATATGCCAACCCAAACTCCTACATAACTATTTAATACTTTACAAAAAACAATACTAAACAAAATAGTCATGGATATTCCAACACTAATTCCAACACTTAAATATGAACCTCTTTTCATCAATAAACCTCTTTCTATTTTATGTTTGCTCCATTTCTACAATTTGCATTTATTTCATAGAAATTATATCACAGATTTAAGAACTTTTATAATGCTTTTCTCATTTAATGCTTTAACTAAATATATTAGAATCAAAAAAGTAGTCCATTTTAATATTTAATTCTCTACATAGTTGATATAAGATATCAAGCTGTATTGTTTTATGTTTTTTATAAAAAATACTTTCTAATGTTGATTTTGAAACACTTGTTGTTTTAGATAAAGCCATAACTACTTTATCTAAGTCTTTATTTAAAGATATATTTTCATCAACAATATTTTTTTCTTTACAAACTTCTATTAATCTCAAAATTACCTTATCTAACATTTTATCTACCTCTCTCTATTAATTTTTCAAAATATGTACTATCAAAAAAATCTTTTAATTCAATATTTAATCCTTCACATATTTTTAAAATGGTTTTTAATTTTGGATTTTTGGAATTTCCAAGCATTATATTTTCAATTGTACTCTGACTTATTAAACATTTATCTGCTAAAGAATTTATATTTAAGTTATTAATATGACAATAATATAAAATCCTATTTGCTAAAGCTATTTCCAATTTCACTTTTAATTATTTCTAACTATTCTTAAATCTTTATTTTTATATCTAAATAACACAGGATCTAATATTATACTTTTCATATTTTCATAGTTTGATTTTTTATTAATTTTTAAACTTTTAATTAAATTTATATAATTATTTTTTTGCATTTTATCCTCCTTTATCAATAGTCTATTTCCCCCACTTTTAGCAAATAACTAACTCTTAGTGAAATAATTAATTTGGTGAGAAACTATG
>CANRJN010000151.1 GCA_947630945.1 uncultured Bacilli bacterium
TTTTTTGGAAAAATAATTCTTGCGTACCTTTCGTACCTATGATATAATAAAATTATAGGGAGGTTTTAATATGGCAAGAATTAAAGTTAGTCATTCGAAAAATAGTAAAAGCTACTCTATTATTGATGACTATAAAAGAAATGGAAAAAGAACTTCTAGAATAGTTGAATATATTGGAACTTATACAAAAGTTTCTCAAATGGCAGCTGAAGAAAATATTGATATTGATACTTGGTTAAATAACTATTTAAAAAATTATATGAAAAAAAATAATATTCCTACTAAAGAGGAAAAAGTTATTATTGAAAAATATACTAATAAATTAATACCCATGAATATCAAAAACAAATTTAATATTGGATACTTATTTTTAAAAGATATTTATTATTCTTTAAAGTTAGATAATATAGTTAAGCATATTACCAAGAAGCATAAATTTGAATTTGACTTAAATGAAGTATTATATAGTCTAGTATTTTCAAGAATCATTTATCCATCTAGTAAATTAAAAACTTTTGAATTAAGCAAAAATTTTATAGAGACTCCTAAACACTCATTAGAAAATATTTATAGAGGTTTAACTTATTTGAATTCTGATTTAAACTATATTCAAAAAGAATTATATAATAATAGTAAAAGTATTATTGATAGAAATACTAGGATAATGTATTTTGACTGTACTAACTATTATTTTGAAATTAATGAAGAAGATGACTTTAGAAAATATGGTAAAGGTAAAGACCATAAACCTAACCCATTAGTTGGTATGGGACTATTAATGGACGGAAATGGTTTCCCAATCGCAACAGTTATTTATCCTGGAAATGAAAGCGAAACAAAAAAATTGATTCCTTTACAAGAAGATGTAATAAAAGATTTTAATTTAGAAAATGAAAAAACTATAATTTGTACAGATGCAGCTATGTGTACTGATGAAATAAAAAAATATAACATTGAAGATGGTAGAGCTTTTGTCATAACTCAATCAATAAAAAAATTAAAAGATGAATATAAAGACAAAGTATTTAAAGATGATGATTGGAGAATTATGGGTGATTTAAGAAATACCTATAAACTATCTGATATTTTAAGCAATGAAGAAGAAAGTAAAAAACATTATGAAACTGTTTTCTATAAAATAGTTCAAACAGAAACTGCCCATGTAGTTCAAGACTTAATAGTTACTTTTCAAATAAAATATAGAGATTATTTAAGAAATGTAAGAAACGGACAAATAGAAAGAGCTAATAAAAAAATAGATGAAAATAAAACTGGTGAAAAAATGAAACTTAGTAATAATCCTAATGACTACAGAAGATTAATTAAAGAAGAAATAACTGAAATCGAAAATAAAGGACAAGGCAAAAAAAGTAAAAAAGAAGAAAACTCAAATGATAAAAATTCTTTAAATGAAGATAGTAAAAAGAAATATAATTATTCTTATTCAATAGATTATGAAACTATAAAGGATGAAGAAAAATATGATGGTTATTATGGAACAACTACTAATTTAACTGGAGATGTAAAAAATATATTAGACATAGCTAAACAAAGATGGGAAATAGAAGAAAGCTTTAGAATTTTAAAAACAGACTTTGATTCTGGAACAATGTTCTTATCTAGAGAAGACAGAATTAAAGCTCATTTTCTAACATGTTTTATTGCATTACTTATATATAGAATATTAGAAAAAAAATTAAATTATAAATATACTGATACACAAATAATAGATAAGTTAAGAGATATGGAAGTATATGAAGAAAAAGGTGTTGGTTATGTTCCTGCTTATGTAAGAGATGATTTAACAGATGATTTGCATAAAGCTTTTAATTTTAGAACCGATTATGAAATAAATACCTATGAAAATCTCAATACAATTTTAAAGCAAATTAAAAAACAATAAAATACTGTTCTTAATAAATTTTATTAATAAGTGCGTTATATTTGATTTTTGATAGATAATATATTTTCAAAACTATTACATACACAAATTATATAGCATAGATAATAAATAAAAAATGATAAATAATTCATTATTTTATAATAGTATTTATTATAAAAATTAAAGTTAAATATAAGAAAAGTAAAATTATTTTTCTATAGAACATTAAAATAAACTATTCAAATTTAATAATTATATAATTAAAATTTTAATACATAAACAAAAATTCATTTTAATTCTTCACTAAGTGAAGTTAGAAAACAAAACTGTAAAAAATCAAGATAAGATATTAAAAATTTGGCTAAGCTAAAAGTTATTAGTTTTTATCAATTTATATATTAGTATTTAGAAAAGAATGATTATCTTAAATAAAATTATTAATTAAAAATGATAATATTAAAACAGTTATCTAATTTATCATAATTATATAAATGATTAATTAAAGATATAAAAGAAATTAATATAACAATTAAAAATCATTAATACTAAAAAAGTAAAATTAAAAAAATGACAAAGTTAAAATATTATAAATTTTGATCCTATAATAGTACTATTTAAAAGAAACCCAATGTAAAAAATATTTATAGGATAGAAACTTAATAAAAATGATTTACAATTAACTTTACATTAAGAATTTGGCTTAACAACAAGCATTGAGCTAGGTTCTTAAAAAAAATCAAAAAATTTTTTCAAGCATTCAAAAAAGTAGAAAGGTACGCAACTTTTTTGAACAAAAAAA
>CANRJN010000152.1 GCA_947630945.1 uncultured Bacilli bacterium
ATTTTCTTTGTTATGCTTTTTTTATTTTATTTTTCTCTTTTTTATTTCCTTGAACTTTCCTATAAGACAAAAAAAGATGAAAAAATTCATCTCATATTATAAAAGTGATTATTTATTAATTTTTTCTTCTATTTTCTTTTGTAAATCCATTAGTGCTTCTCTTGATGTTTTCAAATGTGGGAAGGCTTTAACTAAACGTCTTTGTAAAATACCTTTATTAGTTAATATTTTCTTAACTTTTTTAGATATTTCTTCTGTTTGGTCTTTTTCTACTTTTTTAAGTTCTCCTTTAAATCCTTTAATTATTATAAATGATACTATGTTATCTGCTAGATATATAATAAATAAAACTATTGCTATTATATTTAATAATAAAGGTGGTATATTAGATATAATTTTCATAAAGAATGGATTAACTATATATAAAATTAAACATCCAAGTATTCCAAATGGAATCATTGTTTCTAAACATATTCTTCCATTTATATTGAATTTTCTATTACTATAATCCCACCATCTAGCATGAAATATTTTTTCAAGTATGTAACTTGTAAAGTATTCTAAAATAGAACATATAAGTATAGCCATAAAAAATAATATAATAGGTTCTTTTAAATATTTTCTTAATAAAAAATATAAAAGTAAACATCCGTGTCCATATATAGGACAATATGGTCCAATTAAAAAACCTCTATTTACTAATTTATGGTCTCCAACAATAGTTACAATTACTTCCATTAACCATCCCATAAACGAATAAATCATAAATAACATAAAATACATTGATACTTTTTCCATATATTACCTCTTAATACTACATATAAAATTATATCATACTTCACTATTTAATTATATTATTTTTGAGATTTATTATTAAAAAATATTATTTTATTGTAATGTATTACTTTACTATTGACATATTTTTTAAATTATTGTATATTATAGTTAATGAGATTGATTCTAGCCCAATGGGTAAGTAGTCAATCTCTTTTTATTTGAAAAATGATATTTAACTCAAAAGCAACTAAAAAACAATTAAATTACTAAAATCTAATTGTCTTTTTAGTTAAACTTAACACATTCACGTTATCATAATTCTCTGAATCTGTTCTAGTTTCTTCCACATAATTATTTGATTTAGGAAGAATTATGGTAGAAGTTTTATCATTATATTTACTTTCTTCTTTTATTTTTTCTAATTCTTTCTCTAATGTTGGAATATCTATTTCTAATTCTTTTATGGTATCAGTCAAAATTTTTTCTTGTTTATTTCTTTTAAATCTTGTTCCAAACATAAGAGTAACCAAACCTTTAAAAGGTATATATTCTAAACCCGTTAAAAAAATTGATTCTGGTAATGAAAAAGTTGAATTTAAAAATACAAAGGTAACTATTGCTGCTAAAATTAATGATACATCTCCAACATTGCCACCTACTTTATTTTGTTTAATAAGTGATAATGATGATTTACATTTATTCATTTTTGAAGTTAAACTTTCTATTTGATTTTCTTTTAATAATATATCTTGAAAATCATAATCATTATTTTCTTTTTCAATTAAACGAATATTTCCATTTTTATCTGATACAACACAATAATTTTTATTTATTTCAATTAAATCTTTGTTCATAAAAACACCTCTATTGAAATAATATTCTAGCATAACCTTTTTAATTATCAAGTAATAATTTTGGACAAAGTATATAACTAATTATTTTTGAAATTTCATTTTATTTAACTATTTTATTGTAATGTGTCACTTTACTATTGACATAATTTATAAATTATTGTATATTATATTTAATGAGATTGGTCCTGACCCGCATTGGGTTGGGGTCAATCTCTTTTTATTATCATTAATAATTTATTATTTTTTATAATTATTATTTTATTTATCCACTTTCTATGGTCAGAATTATATATAGATTTTAATTGAAATATAATTTCATTTAAACTTATATTTTGTATATTTATATCTAATATAAAATTAAAACATTGAAATTTTGTATTTTTTAATATATTATCTAAAACTCTTTTACTACTTCCTTTAACTTCTTTCAAATTCCAAAATTCATCATTCCATAAATAATCTGCTGTTTTTATGTTTTCAGGATAATTAACTCTTGGCAACATATATATTTTTCCACCAAAAGTATCTACTAACCAATTCGCGACTTCTAGTTCTTTTTTACTATAATCTAATACTACGTTTTTTCCATCAACATAATACTTTACTCCTCCTTTTTCTATATATTTTGCTTCAATTACTTTATGATTTTTTAGATTATAATTTTTAATACATTTATTTGCTAATTCTCTATATGCCATTTTACCTCCTCTACTATATAATTAGCCATGAAGGTATCTAAACACTACTTTTTTTATAAATTTTTTATTTTTTATTGTAATGTGTTACTTTACTATTGACATATTTTTTTATTTATTGTATATTATAGTTAATGAGATTGATTTTGGCCCATTGATATCGGGGGCTGGTAGTCAATCTCTTTTTATTACCATTAATAATTTATTATCTTTTATAATAATTATTTTACTTACCCACTTTCTATGTACTCAGCAAAAAAGAATAAATTAATTTGAAAAGAAAAACTTTATGAAAATTAAAAGAAAAAAAGATCATAAAGTTTTTTT
>CANRJN010000153.1 GCA_947630945.1 uncultured Bacilli bacterium
AAAAAATATGTTATTCAAAATATTTGGAATTGATAAAATGGAGGAAATTTCTAATGAAAAAGAAATAACTGAAATAGAAGAACCAAATGAAGAATAGGAGGTAATTTGCTTTGAATAAAGTTTTAAGTTGGTGTATGCAAACTTTTGATAATATAAAATCAAAAATAAATGATATAGAGTTAGAAAAACTACAATTATCAGGGAAGATTGTAGAAAATACAGTTGATAGATTGAATTTATCAGAAACTTTTGATTTTAGTAGGATTAGATATGACTTTGGTATTAAATTAAAAAATGATAATTTAGTTAAAGTTAATAGCAAATTATTAGAAATAGATGTAGATGGAAACTTATATTTCTTGAATATTGCTAATCTAAAAGAAAAAATTAAAATTGGTAAAGTTGAAGATTGTCTTTATGAATTTGATTTATTTAAACAGGAATGGAAGAAAGCAAATATAGTGCGTATATTAGGCAATACTAATTTTGTAATTAAAGGTAGTAAACTAAAAGAAATAAGCAAAGAAATATTAGAAAATAAAAGTATAGAATTATATTCAAGTATAAATAAAAACAGCAAGTTTGGAGGATTGAGTTTAAATGACTAATGAATTATCAATAGAAAATATAAAAAAAGAAGTTGAAGGCAGAGATATTGTAGATGTTAAGCTTAAAGATATGGTAGAACTTTTAAATAAGTATAATGAAGATTTGAATAATCCATATTTATCTGATGAGAAGACTTTAGAAGAATGTAACAGCATTGTTTTTAATCCACTTATGGAAGAATATATGGGGTATAGAAAAGCATATATTCAAAAAGCAATTAGCAAAGATGAATTTGTGAATTTAGTAGAATCATTTATAAAGCAAGATAAATTTTATGATTTATACAAAAAAGCAATTGCAGTTAGCAAATCTGAAACTGAAAGCGAGGAAATTGTTCAATGAGTATAATGCAAGATTTTGAAGAAGCAAGAAAAATTATAGGAGCAGAAAAATATGACGCCATTGAGAAATACCTAGATGAAGTATGTCCTAAAAGTAATTATGATAAATATAAAAAAGAATTAAATAGTATGCTAGATTATTCTACAGATGAATGGTTGAAAAAGAAAAGTGAATTAGAAGAAAAGTATGGAATTATATTTTTAAGTGATGTTTTATATAAGCCAGAAGAATGGGAAAAATTTGAAAAATGGTATCAAGATAGAAATACATATATTATTGAATTATGGGAAAACAACGCTGATAGAAATGATGGATTTGGTCAAGTACAACTAGAAGAATTTAATGATTTAGGACAAGCTATAAAAAAGGCAAAAGAAATATTTGAAACGTCTGAATGTGTATCTATAGAAGTCCAATCAAAAGACAGACAAAAAACATATTACTTTAGAGATAAAGTAAATGAAAAGTATTTTTTTGTCGAAGAAAATATTAAAACGGAGGAAGAAGAATTAGATGAACCAGGACAATGATGTAATATATAAGTATTATACAAAAAGAAGACCACCAGATATTGGCACAATACCAAAGGATTTTGTAGACATTAAGAGTTATGAAGAAAGAAAACCAGTAATGGCAAATGGTATGCAAGCTTGGGGAGAAGTTGTTTATAGTAGAAAATTAACTGAAAAAGAAATTAATGATTATGAATTATTAGAAGATATAACAGAAGATAAGAAAAAAGAGGCATTACAAGATATACAAAATTTGGATAAGATTTATAAACAAATTACAAAAACTGATTTCAATGATTCAAAACTAACCTCTCTTATGAATAAAATAATTGATTTAATAAAAAAAGAAGTTACTAATAAAATAAAGCAGAATAATGTTTCTAACCAAGAATATGAAGGAATAACTAATGAGAATTATATAGTTAATATGAATAAAGATGAAATGATTCGTTTTTATGCAGATAAAATAGTATATGACTGTATTACTGATTGTTTTGAAAATAATAGAATATTCTATGTAGATGAATATAAAGATAATGATTTTATTATTAAAAATTTTGCTGAAATTGTAGACAGAATCAATTTAGATGAAAGAGTAAGCGATTTAGAAGTTGATAGTGATAAAAAAGAAATTGATATGATTTTTTACTTAGAATATTGTCCTCATTATTATATAGAAGATTTGGATATAAGTAATGAAAGTAGAATAACATATTTAAAAAATTTTAAAAATTATATATGTGATTGTAAAATGTGTACTCCTGAAAGATGGTTAAGAACAAATACAAGAGAATTAATCAATAATTTTTATACAAGTGAGTGTTATTATGAAGAAGATAAGGACTTAGTGTATAATGTATTAAGCGAAGAATTAAATAGGTGTGGATTTATTGACAAATATTTAGATGGTTATACTGTAAATGTAAATATAGATAATATAGAAGATCTAATTAACTGCTTAGATGAAAGAATTAAAGAATTGCAATTATCAATAGAAAGTAGAGAGGTTGAAAATGGATAGTATAATTTTATTACTAAGAAAGAAATTACAAATATTTAATTGTATAGAGAATTATAGAGAAACATTAAATGGTTGTGAAATAAAAACAAAAGAAGGAATTAAATATGCTTGCTATGTGGAAAAAAATAATAATAGTAGAACATATTATTTATATAAT
>CANRJN010000154.1 GCA_947630945.1 uncultured Bacilli bacterium
ATTTTCAGATTCTATTTCAGCAATTAATCCATTATTATTAACTATCTTATTAGTTAAAATTTGTATAGCTTTTGTTCCATAACCTTTATTTTGAAATTCATTAAATATAGCAAAATAATCTAAATAAAAGGGATAATCGTCATTCAATTTTTCAAGCATAAAAAATCCAATAGTTATATCATCTAATAAAATCTTATAAAACTTTTCTATACCTTTTTTATAAGTATTTTCTATTTTTTTCCATTCTCTTTGTTCATCTTCTGGAAATAATTTAATATATCTATCATAAATTTTTTCTTTAAATTCATTTATTGTTATTTCTATTACATCTATCATTTTAAACTCCAAAATTCTATTTTTTGTTAGTTTCTTCTAAACTTTTTTCTGTTCCATTTTCAGATATTAAATTAATGTAATGGGGATCTCCACCAATTCTTGTATATTGATTGCCACCATCTATGGAACAAGCACCACATTTACAACTTATACAATCATGTAAATTTTTTGATTCAATTACATCATTACATTTTAAACATCTAATCTTCATATTATTAATCTACACTCCCAAAATATATCTATTTTAAGTTTATTTCCTTTAGAAATTCATCCAAAGTAAATTCTCTATTATATTCATCAATTATAAAATATTTAGACTCATTTTCTTTATAAAAACTTATGAAACTATTTAAGTCTGTAAAATTACGAAATCTAAAATCATCTACAATTTGTACTCCAATATCATATTTATTAATTGGGTCAATATAAAGTTGTGTTTCGTTAATGTAATTAGGCTCATATTGTCTACATTCTTCCATTACATCGTTATTATTAATGGGTAAAATATTAGCAACTTTATCATTAAGTTCTTTATACAAATTATCAAGTTTTGAATTAAACTCTTTTTCTAACAATTCTAACTTATTTATTGTTTCATTAGTAATTTTTCTATCTCTCAAATAGTATGTACAAGACATATTACACCTCTATTATAAATTTTTATTATTATAAATAAAATCAACTATATTAACATGGTTTATACCATCTCTTTTTTGAAGTAATAAATCCATTGTAAATAAATATCTTGGATATAATTCTTTAATCATGTAAAATGGTCTATATTCTCGTTCTTCAGTATCTTTATCACTAATATCTTTTGATACTTGAATATAATAGTAATCATCATAATTTGCTCTTGCAATAAAATCACATTCTAGTTTTCCGATATAACCTACAGAAAGTTTATAATTTTTGCTTTTTAAATATGAGTAAATTACATTTTCAAGAACAGGTCCGTAATTTATTCTATTGTCTGTATTTTGAGAATAATAGATACTTAAATCTGCCAAATAGTATTTTCTTTCTCCTTTTAAAACTGATTTTGATTTTATATCAAACAAATCGCAAGAGTAAATGATTTTAGCTTTTTCTAAAATATCTAAATATCTTTTTATAGTTCTTCTATCTACATTTATTTTTACTTCTTTTTTCAAATAATTATATATATTTTTTATAGATATAACTGCTCCAAAATTATTAATTACAAATTTCTTTATTGTTTCAAATAATGCTCTATCATTAATTCTATTACTTGTTTTAATATCTTTATCAAAAATTTGATTTATAACACTTGAAGTGTAGGTTATTTTTTCTTCATAATTATCATAATATAGAGACTTTGGAAAACCACCATTTCTAATATATTCTTCAAATTCTAAATAAATATTTTCATTAACGCTTTTATTTAAAAATCTTTTCATATCAACATATTCAAAAAATGAAAGTGTCATCATTTCTATTTCAATATATCTTCCAGTTAATTTTGTAACTAATTCCCCACTTAAAAGATATGAGTTTGAGCCTGTTATAAAAATAGATATATTTCCTTCTTCTCTGTATGAGTTAATTAATGTCTCAAATCCTTTAACATTCTGTATTTCATCAATAAATAAATATTTAAAATCATTATCAACTATTTTTTCATCAATTACTTTTTCTAATTGTTTTGAAGTTTTAATGTTTTTGTAACCTTTTTTATCTAATTCTATATAGATAATATCTTTTTCTTTTATTCCATTTTCTAATAATTCTTGAATTATTGATTTTAAAAAGAAAGATTTGCCACATCTTCTTATCCCTGATATAACTTTAATCATATCATCATTATAAAATCCACGAATCTTCTTTAAATAATCTTCTCTTTTATATATCTTTTCCATACTATCACCATAATTATATTATTAAATTTTTTTAAAAAAGTCAAGTTTCCCGACCAATTTTATATATTCACACACTAAAAGTGGTCGTAAATATGCATTTTTATTGAATTTTGAAATTATTTAACATTTATTCAATATAATTATTTTTCTTCTTTCTACTTTTATTTATATTTTCTCTGTTTCTACATTGTATAGTATCATATTCAGCTTTAATGTTTTCAGCAATAAATGGTTTGCCACAATGCTTACATAACTTAACTTCTGTTCTTCCACTAGTTTCATTTAACAGCAGAATAGTTTCTAAAATTGCACATAAAGACATAAAGTTCCACTTGAATTTTATTTGACCATTTTCTATTCCATAAGAAATATTAGTCTTTTTTAATGTATTTGAAGTAATACT
>CANRJN010000155.1 GCA_947630945.1 uncultured Bacilli bacterium
ATCTATCATAAATTGCTTCGGGTGTATCTATTATTTCTATTGATTCAGTATTAGTCATTAATAATTCTTCTACTATTGTTTTTGAAAATATAGGTGAGACTGCCATTATAAAATTTTTTTCACCATTTTCTATTATATTTAACATTATTAACTCTTTAATATAAAATCTGTTTTCATCATTAGGAAATTCTTCCTGGAATAAATCTATACTACCATACATTTTTATTATTTCATCGTCTATGTCATAAAATTTATAATTAAATTTTTGGGCCAGCTTTTTTCCAATTGTTGTTTTTCCCACATTTGATATTCCCCATATTAATAATTTCATGTCTATTCCCCATATTCATATCCATATTTAATTTTATAAAAATATCTTCTAACTTGTAAATTATTCTTACTTAAATCAAAGTTCCTATAATCGTATATTTTACTCCGCCTTCCATCCATTTCTAGGGCATAATAATTTGATTTTCCCTTTTTATCAATATCATCAACTACTTTTTTTAATTCATTGCTAGTAATATCATCAATCATTCCAGAACCTTTTCCATCTATAATGTATGGATAATGCATGCCATTTCCTTTCTCAAATGGTCTAGAACCTAAATATGTAATTTTAAACATTGTAGTAGAACCAGTATCATATTCCATTTCCATATGGTCATTTTCTTTTAAACCAAGACCACTTAATTTAGTTATAACTGCATTTATTGGGGGAATTTCACTATGATCATCTTCAATACATACCCAACAATCATAAATTTTTTCTTTATAATTTATTGAATATAAATGATATGCTAACGAATTAAAGGATGCCAGGATACTATATGCTAAATCAGCAACTGTTCTTCTATCCGTTATTTCAATTTTTCTCCAAATCTTATTCTCTAAACCATCAATTTCAACTTTAAAAGTTAAAACCTTTGTCATTTAATACCACTTCCTTAACTATTTTAATTAGATTCTATGTTTTGTAATTCTTCTGTTTCAACTCTGAATTTATACTTAGATATATTTTCTTCTCAATATAATTTATGTATTTCTGCAGAATTCTCTGCAGAGCTCTGCAGAATTCTCTGCAGAATTTTATTTAGCAACCCAAACAGGCTTTGTGTCTGAACCAACATTTTCAATTAAATCTTTTTTTCTTAAATAAGTTAAAGACGTTCTCACTCTACTATCTTTTGTTTGTAAATCCTCGTTCATTTGTGAATAAATATAGTCATTTATTTCTTGTCTAGTTCTACCATTCGAAGATTCTTTAATAAAATTAAGAATCAATTCTTTTAGTTTATTATTATTAATAAAATCAGAATTGCTACTTTTATTAGTTAGTGGAACAGTTGCAACAAAGATTTCATCATCTTTAAACAATGGATCTCCACCACCACTATATATCTTAGTATATTTTGCAATTTTTTTAATACCAGAACCTAATTCATCAGCAAGGCCTATTTCTTTAAAGAATCCTGCAATTTTTGGATTTTTAGGATATGGAGAATAATTGTTTAAATCTATAAAGCCAATTGTCCTTGGTTTATTTGCATTTTCTGTAATAATATTATCTTTTGTAATTATCAATCTTGCTGGATATGGATTTGAGTATTCTCTATGAATTAGCAAGTTTGCACATAATTCTCTTGCAATTACATCTCTGACATTTATCCTTTGATCATCTTCAATGTAAAATTTATCGTTTAGATGTTTTTTAATAAAATCTGTTAGGCGATCATATGAATCCAATAAATTAGTTCTAATGTCATCGCGATCATCATATCTTTCTGTATCTTTTACCTTTAAAATTGCATCCGTTTTATAATACGACAACACAGAAGCTATTATATCATCTTTCCCAAATAATAATAGACAAGCTAAGTTAAATCCTTCTTTACCATTTTCTAAATTTCTTTCATATAATCCAGCACTTCTTAACATTTCTTCATTACTCATTTTTGACCATGGATGATTTGAAGTTCTATTTGAAGCCATTTTTCTTGCTTCTTCGATTAAATCTACTCTTAAATCATCCATTGTTGCAAAAGGATATATTTTATTTTCTATATAAGTACTTCTTTTCCTAATATACAAGTTAGATATTTGAGTTGTATTATTTGTTATTTCAAAATCTCCATCTTCGTTTCTATCGTAAATTTTATTTGCTGTTTTATGAACATCTGAACTTTCGTGAACATAAATATACAAAATATGCTTATCTTTATAAATATATTCTTTTATATCAAGATGAACTGTCGGAAATATTTTTTGAGGATTATTGCATAAATTTACAAAATCTTTCTTCATTGCTTTAGTGTAATCTTTGTATAGACCAATTACTTCAGAATCATCATTGACCCCTAAAAATATATGCCCACCATTTCTATTTAACATTGAACAAACAGTTTCAAATAAAGAACTAGGTAAAGTCTTTTTTGCTTCTTTGTATTCAATTGTTATGCTTTCCCCAGCTTCAATAAATTCAATAAGATTTTTAGGTAATTCTTCTATCATAGTATGTCACTCCTTTCTTTTTATTATACATCATTATAAGTTGTATATATCATCATATAATGTCGATATAAAAGTAA
>CANRJN010000156.1 GCA_947630945.1 uncultured Bacilli bacterium
ATACATATACAAATCAGGAGATTCAACTATTGCTCCTACTTTATCTATTGCCTTTATAAAATCTGTTTCTATATTGTATCCATTAATAAAAACTGTTCCTTCACTTATTTTTATTAAACCTAAAATTAATTTTATAATAGTTGTTTTTCCAGCTCCATTTGGTCCTAATAATCCTACTACATCTCCTTTATTTATAGAAAATGAAATACCTTGAACAATTATTTTGTTTTTTATTTGCTTTTTTAAATTATTACATTCTAAAACTTTCATATTTTATTTTCCCTCCTTTTATTCATTAGTAATGTCTTTCTTTTTAAAGATTATAATTAATAATATAAAAATAACTAAAAAACTAATAACAGATATTGATATAGATTGTGTAATATTTATCATATTATTTGTAGTTAAATCCCAATTAAAAATAAATAAATATTTTGTTATATTATTAATTAAAAATTCCATTGTTGAAATAAAATATAGTCCTAAAGAAATTAATATATTTAGTGCTATATTATTAGTAATTATTCCAAATAATATACTTGCTAAACTTAATAATAAATACATAGGTTCTTTTTTTAGAAGTGTTACAATTGTATTTTGCATTAAATCCATAGTTTCAATGTTATTGGTTATTGAATTATATTTTATTGATTCTAATTGATAGCTGTCAAATCCGAATATTATTCCTCCTAATAAATATTGAAATACTACCATAAGTATTGAAATTATTATTGTTAAAAATATTGCAGTTATTATTTTTGATAGTAATATTTTTGTTCTTTTATGAGGTTTTATTAATAAATTTTTTATTGTTCCATTATTGTATTCTTCAGAAATTATTGTACTAGATAAATAAATAACCAAAAAAATCATTAAAATATCAAAATTCTTAAAGACTTTTATTAATAAATATCTAGCATCTTTTGGCAATATCACATTTTTATTTTCGGAGTTTATGATGATATTATATTTAATATTATTTTGCATGGCATATTCTTCTAATTTTATTCTCTCAACAATATCTTCATATGAATCTTTTATATTTATTGTATCATAATTTTCTAATAGCATTTTATCATTTTCATATAGTCTTTTGTACTGTTTTTGCATATCTACAGGCTGTCTTTCTATCCCTTCAAATATATTTAATACTAACATTATTAATATACCAATTATTAATAAAATATAGATGTTTTTTCTTTTAAATATTTTTATTAATTCATTTTTTATTAATTTTATCATTTTTTTACTATTCTTCCTTCTCGTATAATATATCTCCACTACAACTTACTAACACACATTGTAATTCATCGTTCAAATATTTTTATATTGTTTCACTAAATCTTCTTTTACATCTTCAAACGGTTTTGTAATGTTAACTGGTAATTTATCTAAATCAAAAAATTTTAATTCTAAGCTTTCATTGTCTCTTTCTAATGTTCCTGTATAGTTATTAGTTTTAAATATTATATTAACAAAATATGCTTCATCATCATTTGGATAAATATGATGTTGTCCTTCTCCAGAATATATATTAAATATATTTAATTTATCATCTTCTAAATCAATGCCTAATTCTTCTTTTATTTCCCTTTTTACAGTATCATAAATAGTTTCTCCTAATTCCATTGATCCCCCTGGATTTCCCCATAATTTATCATCACTTCTTCTTTGAAGTAACACTTGATTTTTTTCATTAAATATTAAGCAACCACAAGAACATATTATAATAGGTTTATGACCTATATTTTTTCTCAATTCCATAATATAACTCATATTCTCTATCTCCCTTTCTCAGCTATATGTACAGAACAAAAATATTCATTTTTTATATATACGTCTGTTCCACAAATTACTCTGATAAGTATAACAAAAAAGCAAGTGGTTGTAAATACATTATATTTTTGGCATAATAACAACCATTTTTATTTGCTAGTGATGTAATTTCTTTATATAATTTTTCAGCAGATTTTAAATTAGTGTCATACCTAACTGTTGCAGATATTATTGCATAATAATTTGTTTGTTCTCTTTTGCTCATATTATGTACCTCCGTATTTTCAAATTTTGTTGAAGAGTAAAAAATGAACTTATACAAGCAACCAAAAAAAATAATGAGGTAAATTTAAAAATACTGTAAGTTTTCATTTTCTGAAACCTTACAGTATCAACAGTTTTGGTTGCGGGAGATGGACTCGAACCATCGACCTCAGGGTTATGAGCCCTGCGAGCTGCCAACTGCTCCACCCCGCGATATTTAGTTAACATCTATAATTTTACTACTAAAGACTTATGATGTCAAGTGCTTTATTATATATTATATGAAAAATTTTATAAAAAATACCTCTATTGTGCAAAAATTGATTAAAAAAATATATATTTATCTATTTGATGTCCAATAGAAATTTAGGTATTAAAATCTAACAGTTCACAGGTCAACGGTACAAAAGGTCAATGATAATATATTATTTATGTAGTAACAATTCGGGGGGACCAGCAAAGTACAGATTGTTAATAAAATTTCATAATTTATTATAAAATTTTAGGTACAATCTGTATGCAGTTGGGAGTTA